>NZ_JBBOOE010000001.1:0-10000 GCF_038002965.1 Robertmurraya sp. FSL R5-0851
TTGGAAAATATTTCGGATCTTTGGAATAACGCGTTAGCCAATATAGAGAAAAAAATCAGCAAGCCCAGCTTTGAAACGTGGCTAAAATCTACTAAAGCCCATTCTTTGCAAGGTGATACATTAACCGTAACGGCTCCAAATGAATTTGCTCGTGACTGGCTAGAAGAACGCTATTCGCAATTAATTGCTGGAATTCTCTACGATATTACAGGAGAAGAACTAGGGGTTAAATTCATCATTCCTCAAAATCAAAATGAAGTGGAAGATGACATTCCTATTCCACAAAAACGCAATATAAAAGATGACGATCATCAAGAGCTACCGTTAAATATGCTCAATCCGAAATATACTTTTGATACATTTGTTATTGGTTCTGGAAATCGATTTGCACATGCTGCTTCACTAGCAGTCGCTGAGGCTCCAGCTAAAGCGTATAATCCCCTTTTTATTTATGGGGGCGTGGGATTAGGAAAAACTCACCTAATGCATGCAATTGGTCATTATGTTCAGGATCATAACCCATCCGCAAAAGTTGTTTACCTATCTTCTGAAAAATTTACGAATGAGTTCATTAACTCTATTCGAGACAATAAAGCCGTTGATTTTAGAAATAAATATCGCAATGTAGATGTTCTTCTTATTGATGATATTCAGTTTCTTGCTGGAAAAGAACAAACTCAAGAGGAGTTTTTCCATACATTTAATACGCTTCATGAGGAAAGTAAGCAAATCGTTATATCCAGTGACCGACCGCCGAAGGAGATTCCGACTCTTGAAGATCGACTTCGTTCACGCTTTGAGTGGGGGTTAATCACAGACATCACACCACCAGATTTAGAAACAAGAATTGCCATCCTTCGTAAAAAAGCAAAAGCTGAGGGATTAGATATCCCTAACGAAGTCATGCTATATATAGCCAATCAAATTGATTCCAATATTAGAGAGCTAGAAGGTGCATTGATTCGAGTCGTTGCATACTCGTCTCTAATAAATAAAGACATTAATGCTGATTTAGCTGCGGAAGCTTTAAAAGATATTATTCCAAGTTCGAAACCACGAGTCATTACCATTCATGAGATTCAACGAGTCGTTGGTGAGCATTTTAATGTGAAACTTGAGGATTTTAAAGCAAAGAAGCGTACGAAATCTGTTGCTTTTCCTAGGCAAATTGCAATGTATTTATCACGGGAATTAACCGACTTCTCCCTTCCGAAAATCGGGGAAGAGTTCGGAGGTCGAGATCATACGACCGTTATTCATGCTCACGAAAAGATTTCAAAGCTTATTCAGGCAGATGCTCAGTTCCAAAAACAATTGAATGAGATTAATGAACTTTTGAAAATTTAATACTGTGTATAACTTTCACTCGTTTGCTCACAGTCTGTCCACATGTGGATAGGCTGTGTTTCCTTTCGTTCAAGAGGGTTATCCACATACTCACAGGCCCTACTATTACTTCTACTATTTTTTTATAATAAAAATATATAAATAAACCTGATATTTCATTCATACGGGGGGACTTATTTTATGCGTTTTATTATCCAAAGGGACCGCTTAGTTCAAAGTGTCCAGGATGTTATGAAGGCAGTAACTAGCAGAACAACTATTCCAATCTTAACTGGTATAAAAATGGTCGTTACAGAAGATGGTGTTACATTAACTGGTAGTGATTCAGACATTTCCATTGAATCCTTTATACCTAGAGAAGAAGCTGGTGATGAACTTGTCGAAATCAAACAAACAGGTTCCATCGTCCTTCAAGCGAAGTTTTTCAGTGAAATCGTAAAGAAATTACCTACAGATACAGTAGAAATAGATGTTCAAAATCACTTTCAAACCGTCATTCGTTCAGGTAAGTCTGAGTTTAATTTGAATGGCCTCGATGCTGAAGAGTATCCGCACTTACCACAAATTGAAGAACAAAATGCATTTAAGATTCGTACAGACCTCTTAAAAGTTCTTGTTCGTCAAACAGTATTTGCCGTGTCCACCTCAGAAACACGCCCGGTGTTGACAGGTGTAAACTGGAAGGTAGAAAACGGAGAGTTGATCTGTATTGCAACAGATAGTCACAGATTAGCTTTAAGAAAAGCAAAGGTCGATATTGAGAACGACATCAATTACAATGTCGTTATTCCAGGGAAAAGCTTAAATGAATTGAGTAAAATACTAGATGATACAAATGACCTAGTGGATATTGTCATAACAGAGAATCAAGTGTTATTTAAAGCTAAGCATCTATTGTTTTTCTCAAGATTGCTTGAAGGAAACTACCCTGATACCACTCGATTGATTCCTTCAGAAAGTAAGACCGAAGTAACCGTTAATACAAAAGAGTTCTTACAATCCATTGATCGTGCTTCCTTGTTAGCAAGAGAAGGAAGAAACAACGTAGTTAAATTTTCAACCATTGAAGAAAAAGTGATAGAGGTTTCCTCAAATACACCAGAAATCGGAAAAGTAGTTGAAGAGCTCCAAGCGCAAGCGATTACTGGTGAAGAGTTGAAAATATCTTTTAGTGCAAAATATGTAATGGACGCATTAAAAGCTGTAGAAGGACAAGAAATAAAAATTAGCTTTACAGGGGCAATGAGGCCGTTTATTATTCAACCTTTGAATGACGATTCTATTCTGCAATTGATTCTACCTGTAAGAACGTATTAAGAATAAGCTGCCAGTCTTCTGGTGGCTTTTCGTTTAACCCTTTGTATACCAACCGAATATTTAGTAAAATAAAGAGTAGACACGAAATACGCTCGTCATGAAAAATTACGAGAAATGAGTGAGGTTATTTGAGAGAAGAAGTGAAAATTGACACGGAATATATTACATTAGGTCAATTTTTAAAGTTAGCAGGTGTGATAGATACCGGAGGAATGGCAAAGTGGTTCCTAAGTGAACATGAAATATTTGTCAATAATGAGCAAGATCAAAGGAGAGGTCGAAAGCTTAGAGCTGGAGATGTTGTTGAAATTCCTACCATCGGTTCATACATTGTCATGTAAAAGGAAGCAGGCTTCGACAAATGTGTTGAAGTCTCGCTTACTGTATAGGGATAAAGGATGTTATGAATATGTATATTGAGCATTTAGGGTTGAAAAATTATCGGAATTACGAAGAATTGACTATTAATTTCGAAAACAAGGTTAATGTCATCTTAGGTGAAAATGCTCAAGGGAAAACAAATGTCATGGAATCTATCTACGTATTAGCCATGGCTAAGTCTCATCGAACCTCTAATGATAAAGAACTTATTCGTTGGGATGAAGAATATGCTACAATAGAGGGACGGGTAAAAAAAAGTCACGGTCCTCTCCCGATGCAGCTGATTATTTCTAAAAAAGGAAAAAAAGCAAAATGCAATCATCTTGAGCAGCAAAAATTAAGTCAGTATGTAGGGAATATGAATGTGGTTATGTTTGCGCCTGAGGATCTTACACTCGTTAAAGGGAGTCCGCAGGTTAGAAGGCGATTTATTGATATGGAGATTGGACAAGTATCCCCTATTTATCTTCATGAAATGGGACAATATCAAAAAATTCTTCAGCAAAGAAACCATTATTTAAAAATGTTGCAGATTAAAAAGCAATCAGACGAAACGATGTTGGATATTTTAACGGAGCAATTTATTGATAAGGCTGTTCGTATCGTGGCCAAACGTTATGAATTCCTCCGAATGCTTCAAAAGTGGGCCATTCCTATTCATAGTGGAATTTCTAGAGGACTAGAAACGTTAAAGATTGAGTATAAACCTTCTGTTGATGTATCAGAAGATCAAGATTTGTCGAAAATGGTAGAAGTATTCACTCATAAATTTGATAAAATAAAAACAAGAGAGATCGAACGTGGAACAACACTGTTTGGCCCTCATCGCGATGATATGCTCTTTTTTGTCAATGGACGTGATGTACAAACGTTTGGATCTCAAGGTCAGCAACGGACAACTGCCTTATCCGTTAAGCTAGCAGAAATTGAACTTATTCATTCGGAGATTGGGGAATATCCTATTTTACTCTTAGATGATGTTCTTTCTGAGCTTGATGATTATCGCCAATCTCACTTGTTAAACACCATTCAGGGTAAAGTACAAACATTTGTAACAACAACAAATGTGGATGGAATTGACCATCAAACGCTTAAAGAAGCGTCAACCTTTACCGTTGATAGTGGGACAATTAAACAAATCTTATGAGGTGGTCATATGTATGTTCATATTGGAGAAGAGACATTGGTACGAGCAATAGATATCGTTGCCATCATAAGTAAAGAAAGTGTCGTCTCATCATCACAGATGAATGAGTTATTAACGAATGATCGTTTAGTGGTTGTGGATCTTTCGAAAGGTGGATATAAGTCTATCGTGATCACGAAGGATAAAATCTATTATTCTCCATTATCATCTGGAACATTAAAAAAACGCTCTTAAAAATAAGCAGTTCAGTATTAGAATAATCTTAGTTCTCTTGCTAAGTGAAAATATATATTTGGTATGCGAAAATCAGTTGGTTTTCGTTTAATTGTGAAAGAAAGAGTAGGTGAACCGTTTATGGCAATGGAACAAAAAGAAGTCCAAGAACAATCATATGATGAAAATCAGATACAGGTTCTGGAAGGTCTTGAAGCCGTTAGAAAAAGACCGGGGATGTATATTGGTTCCACAAGTGTCAAAGGACTCCACCATTTAGTTTGGGAAATCGTTGACAATAGTATTGACGAAGCTCTAGCTGGCTTCTGTACAGAGATAAATGTTGTGATTGAAAAGGATAATAGTATTACAGTTATTGATAATGGCCGAGGAATACCTGTCGGGATCCATGAAAAGATGGGAAGACCGGCTGTTGAAGTCATTATGACTGTCCTTCATGCAGGCGGAAAGTTTGGTGGCGGAGGTTATAAAGTTTCTGGAGGACTTCACGGAGTTGGTGCGTCTGTAGTTAATGCGCTATCTACATTATTAGAAGTGTATGTTCATCGTGAAGGGAAAATCCACTACCAGAAATTTGAGCGTGGAGTGCCTGCTGCTGACTTAGAAGTGATCGGAGAAACAGACCATACAGGTACGACGATTCATTTTGTCCCAGATGGAGAAATTTTCACAGAGACTCTTGAGTATGATTATGAGACCCTTGCCAATCGTATCCGTGAGCTTGCCTTTTTAAACAAAGGGTTAAAAATAACGATTGAAGATAAGCGTGAAGAAAATAAAGCTAACCAGTATTACTATGAAGGTGGAATAAAGTCTTATGTAGAGCACTTAAATCGATCAAAGGAAGTTCTACATGAAGAACCAATCTTTATCGAAGGCGAAAAAGAGGGAATTACCATCGAAGTCGCCATTCAGTACAATGATAGTTATACAAGTAATATTTACTCGTTTGCGAACAATATTCATACCCATGAAGGTGGGACACATGAATCTGGTTTTAAAACAGCTCTTACAAGAATCATAAACGACTATGCGAGAAAATATGGTCAGATAAAAGAAAACGATTCGAATCTGTCTGGTGATGATGTACGAGAAGGTTTAACAGCTATCGTATCAATCAAACATCCAGATCCACAGTTTGAAGGCCAAACCAAAACGAAACTTGGTAACTCAGAGGTAAGAGCAGCAACAGATACGATTTTTGCCGAGGCACTGGATAAGTTTCTTCTTGAAAACCCTACAGTTGCTAGGAAAATAGTAGAAAAAGGCTTAATGGCGGCAAGAGCCCGTTTAGCTGCCAAAAAGGCGAGAGAGTTAACACGTCGAAAGAGTGCCCTAGAGGTATCTAGCTTACCTGGTAAGCTTGCTGACTGCTCTTCTAAAGATCCTGAAATCAGTGAGATATATATCGTTGAGGGAGACTCTGCGGGTGGGTCAGCAAAACAAGGACGTGACCGTCATTTCCAAGCGATTCTTCCACTTAGAGGGAAAATCCTTAACGTAGAAAAAGCAAGATTGGATAAAATCCTTTCAAATAATGAAGTTCGTGCCATGATTACAGCCATCGGAACAGGGATTGGCGAAGACTTTGATCTTTCGAAAGCTCGCTACCATAAAGTTGTCATTATGACGGATGCAGATGTTGACGGTGCGCATATTCGAACACTGATTCTAACATTCTTCTATCGATATATGAGACAAATCTTAGAGGCAGGCTATATTTATATCGCTCAGCCACCGTTATACAAGGTTCAACAAGGGAAACGCATTGAATATGCTTATAACGATAAGGAATTAGACCGTATTTTCGCAGAGCTTCCGAGTCAACCGAAACCTAATATTCAACGTTACAAAGGTTTAGGTGAAATGAACCCTGATCAGCTTTGGGAAACAACTATGAACCCTGACACTAGAACCATGTTGCAGGTTAGTCTTCAAGATGCCATTGAAGCCGATGAAACATTCGAAATGCTAATGGGAGATAAAGTAGAGCCACGTCGTAACTTTATCGAAGCAAACGCACAATACGTGAAAAACTTAGATATTTAAAAAAGGGTAGAGGGTAACCACTATCCTCCTTTTCTTTTCATAGAAGGCTTACAAAGAATCATCATTAGCTTTAAAGGAGGTACACACGTTGGCTGAAACACCAAATTCACAAATTAAAGAAATTAATATAAGCCAAGAAATGAAGACTTCATTCCTAGACTATGCGATGAGCGTAATCGTCTCCCGTGCTTTGCCAGATGTTAGAGATGGATTAAAGCCTGTTCACCGTCGTATTCTATATGCCATGCATGACCTTGGAATGCATTCTGACAAGCCATATAAAAAGTCTGCTCGTATCGTTGGGGATGTAATAGGTAAATACCATCCACACGGAGACTCAGCGGTCTATGAAACAATGGTACGTATGGCTCAGGATTTTAACTACCGGTACATGCTTGTTGATGGCCATGGAAACTTTGGATCTGTTGATGGAGATTCAGCGGCAGCGATGCGTTATACAGAATCAAGAATGTCAAAAATCTCAATGGAACTGTTGCGAGATATAAATAAAGACACGATTGATTATCAAGACAACTATGATGGAGAAGAAAAGGAGCCAGTTGTTCTACCTGCTCGATTCCCGAATCTTCTTGTCAATGGAACCACAGGAATTGCAGTTGGAATGGCAACTAATATTCCCCCGCACCAATTAGGTGAAGTCATTGATGGTGTATTAGCTGTAAGTAAAGATCCTGAAATTACAACGGCGGAGCTCATGGAGATCATTCCTGGTCCCGATTTTCCAACTGGAGGACTAATACTCGGCCGAAGTGGAATCCGAAAGGCTTACGAAACAGGCAGAGGTTCTATTACATTACGAGCAAAGGTTGTCATTGAACAAAAAGCAAATGGCAAGGAAGTTATTATTGTTAATGAAATTCCATACCAAGTAAACAAGGCAAAACTAATTGAAAAAATTGCTGAGCTTGCTCGTGAGAAAAAAATTGATGGTATAACAGATCTACGTGATGAATCAGATAGAAAAGGTATGCGTATTGTTATTGAGGTTCGTAAAGATGCAAATGCCAATGTGTTATTGAATAATCTCTATAAGCAAACAGCTCTACAAACTAGTTTCGGAATCAACACATTAGCTTTAGTGGATGGACAGCCTAAGGTCTTAAACCTAAAGCAGTGTTTAGTTCATTATTTGGATCACCAAAAAGTAGTCATCCGTAGAAGAACAGAATTTGAATTACGAAAAGCGGAAGCACGAGCACATATTTTGGACGGATTACGAATTGCGTTAGATCACCTAGATGCGGTTATTAGCTTAATTCGTTCCTCTCAAACAACGGATATTGCTCGTGAAGGCTTAATGACTACCTTCCAGCTTTCAGAAAAGCAAGCACAGGCGATTCTAGATATGCGATTACAGCGTTTAACAGGATTAGAACGCGAAAAAATCGAGGAAGAGTATCAAAACCTTGTGAAGCTGATTGCTGAGCTAAAGGAAATTTTAGCAAATGAAGAAAAGGTTCTTGAAATCATTAGAGAAGAGCTAACAGAAATTAAAGAACGCTTCAACGATAACCGTCGTACAGAAATTGTAACGGGTGGAGTGGAAAATATTGAAGATGAGGATTTAATTCCAGTTGAGAATATCGTTATTTCGTTAACTCATAATGGATATATCAAACGTCTTCCGGTTTCAACCTATCGTGCGCAGAAGCGTGGAGGTCGCGGAATACAAGGAATGGGAACGAATGAGGATGATTTCGTTGAACATCTTGTTACAACGTCTACACATGATACCATTCTTTTCTTTACAAACAAAGGGAAAGTGTATCGCTCAAAAGGATATGAAATTCCTGAGTTCTCAAGAACAGCAAAAGGAATTCCTATCATCAATCTTCTTGAAGTCGATAAAGGAGAATGGGTGAATGCCATTATCCCTGTTTCAGAGTTTGTAGATGACTGGTTCCTGTTCTTTACTACCAAGGAAGGAATATCGAAACGTTCTCCACTCACTTCCTTTGCTAATATTCGTAACAATGGTTTAATTGCCTTGAACCTACGTGAGGAAGATGAATTAATCTCTGTTCGTCTTACAGATGGCAGCAAAGAAATCATTATTGGAACGAAGAATGGGTTACTCATTCGTTTCCCTGAAACGGATGTTCGTTCTATGGGCCGTACAGCAACTGGTGTTAAAGGAATTAACATTGATGAAACAGATGAAGTTGTTGGAATGGAAGTACTTGAAGAAAACACAGAGATATTAATTGTTACTAAGAATGGATATGGTAAACGTACACCTGCCGAAGAGTATAGAATCCAGGGCCGTGGTGGTAAAGGAATCAAAACATGTAACATTACAGATAAAAACGGAAGTCTAGTTGCGATGAAGGCTGTAACAGGTGAAGAAGATGTCATGTTAATTACTACAGGTGGAGTCTTAATACGTATGGCGGTAAGTGATATCTCAACAATGGGACGAAATACTCAAGGTGTGAGATTGATCAGGTTGAATGAATCAGAAGAAGAATTCGTAGCAACTGTAGCGATGGTTGAAAAAGAAGAAGAAAAAGAAGAAATCATCGTTGGTGAAGATGAAGAGTTAAATGACGTTGAACCAGCGGATGAAGAATAATTTGAAAGAGAGGGACATTATTATGTTCCTCTTTTTTTATGAATTAGGTAAAATAGACTAAGAATATTATTACTAGAGGGTGTAATTAGTGCGAGTTCTTATAAAAGAAGTTCAAGAAGGGTGCATTCTTTCTGAAGATGTTGTTGGGTCTTCAGGCCGGTCAATTGTCCAAAAGAAAACAGTGTTAACTTCCGAATTGCTTGGGGTATTAAAAGCCTTCTTAGTACCGGAACTAGAGGTTGAAAAGACTCTTTCTAGCGGTCACCCTTTTATTCCAAATGAGATTCTTTTGGATGATGAAGAAGTTAGTCGTGAGGAAAATGAAGAGCAAAGGGAACTTACATTCACAGAACTCTTTCTCCAAGCATCAAGAAGCTTTAAAAAAGAGTTTCGAAGCTGGCAAGCAGGCTTACCCGTAGATGTTACAAAGGTACGTAGCATTATATTTCCGTTAATTGAAAAAATAGATCACAATCAAGTAGACCTTTTTCAACTTCACCACTTTTCAACTGAGGAAGACTATTTATACCAGCATGCGGTTGCGGTTGGGTTAATTAGCAGTTTTATCTCTAAGAAGCTAGGTTTTAATAAAGGTGAAATTGTTCAGGTTGCTTTGGCTGGAGCTTTAAGCGATTGTGGAATGGCAAAGCTTTCTGAAGGTATCTTGAATAAAAAAACACCTCTTACTCAAGAGGAGTATCAAGAAGTGAAGAACCACCCGACGAATAGCTATAGACTTATTCAAAGTACACCTTTCATTAGAGAGGCTGGCAAAATCGCTATCTTCCAGCATCATGAGCGTTTGGATGGAAGTGGGTATCCGTTAGGAGAAAAGGGACAGAAAATCCACCAGTATGCAAAAATTATTGGAGTAGCTGACACATTCCACGCAATGACATCACAACGATTGTATCGAAAAAAACAGTCTCCTT
>NZ_JBBOOE010000001.1:760000-1030000 GCF_038002965.1 Robertmurraya sp. FSL R5-0851
AAGGGAAACAGCCCAGACCACCAGCTAAGGTCCCAAAGTATACGTTAAGTGGCAAAGGATGTGGAGTTGCTTAGACAACCAGGATGTTGGCTTAGAAGCAGCCACCATTTAAAGAGTGCGTAATAGCTCACTGGTCGAGTGACTCCGCGCCGAAAATGTAACGGGGCTAAACGTATCACCGAAGCTGTGGATTGGCGTCACACGATGTCAGTGGTAGGAGAGCGTTCTAAGGGCGTTGAAGCTAGACCGGAAGGACTGGTGGAGCGCTTAGAAGTGAGAATGCCGGTATGAGTAGCGAAAGATGGGTGAGAATCCCATCCACCGAATGCCTAAGGTTTCCTGAGGAAGGCTCGTCCGCTCAGGGTTAGTCGGGACCTAAGCCGAGGCCGAAAGGCGTAGGCGATGGACAACAGGTTGATATTCCTGTACCACCAAATTACCGTTTGAGTGATGGGGGGACGCAGGAGGATAGGGTAAGCGCGCTGTTGGATATGCGCGTCCAAGCAGTTAGGCTGCAAGTGAGGCAAATCCCACTTGCAATAGGCTCGAGCTGTGATGGCGAGGGAAATATAGTACCGAAGTTCCTGATTCCACACTGCCAAGAAAAGCCTCTAGCGAGGTAACAGGTGCCCGTACCGCAAACCGACACAGGTAGGCGAGGAGAGAATCCTAAGGTGAGCGAGAGAACTCTCGTTAAGGAACTCGGCAAAATGACCCCGTAACTTCGGGAGAAGGGGTGCTCTTCAGGGTGAATAGCCCAGAAGAGCCGCAGTGAATAGGCCCAGGCGACTGTTTAGCAAAAACACAGGTCTCTGCGAAGCCGCAAGGCGAAGTATAGGGGCTGACGCCTGCCCGGTGCTGGAAGGTTAAGAGGAGGGGTTAGCGTAAGCGAAGCTCTGAATCGAAGCCCCAGTAAACGGCGGCCGTAACTATAACGGTCCTAAGGTAGCGAAATTCCTTGTCGGGTAAGTTCCGACCCGCACGAAAGGCGTAACGATCTGGGCACTGTCTCAACGAGAGACTCGGTGAAATTATAGTACCTGTGAAGATGCAGGTTACCCGCGACAGGACGGAAAGACCCCGTGGAGCTTTACTGTAGCCTGATATTGAATTTTGGTACAGCTTGTACAGGATAGGTAGGAGCCTGAGAAGCCGGAGCGCTAGCTTCGGTGGAGGCGTCGGTGGGATACTACTCTGGCTGTATTGAAATTCTAACCCTCACCCCTAAATCGGGGTGGGAGACAGTGTCAGGTGGGCAGTTTGACTGGGGCGGTCGCCTCCTAAAAAGTAACGGAGGCGCCCAAAGGTTCCCTCAGAATGGTTGGAAATCATTCGTAGAGTGTAAAGGCACAAGGGAGCTTGACTGCGAGACCTACAAGTCGAGCAGGGACGAAAGTCGGGCTTAGTGATCCGGTGGTTCCGCATGGAAGGGCCATCGCTCAACGGATAAAAGCTACCCCGGGGATAACAGGCTTATCTCCCCCAAGAGTCCACATCGACGGGGAGGTTTGGCACCTCGATGTCGGCTCATCGCATCCTGGGGCTGTAGTCGGTCCCAAGGGTTGGGCTGTTCGCCCATTAAAGCGGTACGCGAGCTGGGTTCAGAACGTCGTGAGACAGTTCGGTCCCTATCCGTCGTGGGCGTAGGAAATTTGAGAGGAGCTGTCCTTAGTACGAGAGGACCGGGATGGACGCACCGCTGGTGTACCAGTTGTCTTGCCAAAGGCATCGCTGGGTAGCTATGTGCGGAAGGGATAAGTGCTGAAAGCATCTAAGCATGAAGCCCCCCTCAAGATGAGATTTCCCATAGCGCAAGCTAGTAAGATCCCTGAAAGATGATCAGGTTGATAGGTCAGAGGTGGAAGCGCGGCGACGTGTGGAGCTGACTGATACTAATCGATCGAGGACTTAACCAAATTTAGATGATACTCATTCTTTTGACTTTGACTCTTTATCTAGTTTTGAAGGAACAACCTTCAAATTTTATAGTCTGGTGGCGATAGCGAAAAGGTCACACCCGTTCCCATACCGAACACGGAAGTTAAGCTTTTCAGCGCCAATGGTAGTTGAGGGTTTCCCTCTGTGAGAGTAGGACGTCGCCAGGCACCTGTAAGAGAGTAGTCATGTGACTACTCTCTTTGTTTATGACATGACTTCCCCCGTAGGTTTTTTCTATATTACCTATAAAAATGCTATACTTACAGAAAAAACAAGGGGACGGGACAAACTATGGAGAGAATAAATATTAAAGGACCATACAACTTTGATCAAGTGCTAAACAGGCTTGCATTAGATCCATTAAATCAAATAGATCTACAGGAACGCTCGGTTAAAGTTCCTCTCATCGTCAACGGAGACAAGCAGGTTGTAAAAGTTATCGCAACGGGTACAACTGTAGAGCCTTCATTTGATTTGAGTGGTAAGACAAGTGAAACTATTATCGCTCGTTTACGGGAAATCTTCCAATGGGATCAACCTTTAGATGACATTCATGCGCATTTTCGCCATACAGATTTAGCCCCCATTTTTAAAGAGCATGTGGGAACACCTTTGGTTTTGGACTTTGATCCTTACAATTGTTTATTAAAATGTATCGTTCATCAGCAACTCAACCTGAAGTTTGCCCACACATTAACTCAACGATTTGTTACAACCTTTGGCACAGAAAAAGACGGGGCTTACTTTTACCCAGATCCAGAAAAATTGGCCAATGTGAAAATTGAGGAGCTACGTGAGCTTCAATTCAGTGGCCGTAAAGCGGAGTATGCCATTGGTGTGGCACGAGCGATTGTAGAGGGGAAATTGGAGCTACAAAAGTTGCACGATAAGTCAGATGATGAGATTATGGAAGAGCTCGTCAAATTAAAGGGCATTGGTCCATGGACGGTACAAAATTTCCTCATGTTTGGTTTAGGTCGACCAAACCTTTTCCCAATTGCTGATATCGGCTTACAGAATGCTCTCAAAAAGCTTTACAATATGGACCGAAAGCCATCGAAGGAAGAAATGGAAGGCTACAAGCCAAGCTGGGAGCCATACGCAAGCTACGCTTCTCTCTACTTGTGGAGAAGTATTGAATAATAGATGGAGTGAACAGAATGAAACAGGAGCAATCCGTAAGAATAACTGAAAAACAAACCTTTCCACTGACAATTAAGAGACTCGGCATCAATGGGGAAGGAGTGGGCTACTTTAAAAAGCAAGTCGTCTTCGTACCAGGTGCACTGCCAGGTGAAGAGGTAGTTGTAGAAGCAACAAAAATTCAACCGAAATTCGCTGAAGCACGCATCAAAAAGATCCGTAAGAAATCAGAACATCGTGTTGCACCACCATGTCCTGTGTACGAGGAATGTGGAGGCTGTCAGCTCCAGCATCTCGACTATCGTCAACAGCTTGTGGAAAAAAGGGATATCGTGAAACAATCGCTGGAGCGCCATACCAAGCTAAATGTAGAAAAGTTAGATATCCGTGACACACTTGGCATGGAGAACCCATGGAACTACCGAAACAAAAGCCAGTTTCAGGTGGGGCAGCGTGACGGAAAGCTACTAGCCGGATTATATGGGATCAACTCACACAAGCTTGTTGATATTCAACATTGTGCGGTTCAGCATTCTGCTACAAACAAGGCAACATCAACGGTGAAAAAGATTTTACAAGACCTTAAAGTGTCTGTATATAATGAGAAAACTCGCAAAGGTGTCGTACGTACCATTGTTGCACGAATTGGTGTGAAAACAGAGGAACTACAAATCGTATTAATTACAAGTCAACGTGAGCTTCCTCATAAAGACGAAATCGTCGCTAGCATCAAGCAGGCCTTACCAGAAGTTACATCCATTGTGCAAAACGTAAACGGTCAAAAAACATCTCTTATCTTTGGTGATGAAACTAGACTATTGGAAGGAAGAGAGTTCATCCAAGAAACACTTGGAGAACTCGAGTTTGAGCTTTCAGCAAGAACGTTCTTCCAGCTAAATCCGGAGCAAACCGTGAACCTTTACAATGAGGTAAAAGAAGCAGCGGGACTAACAGGTGTGGAAAAAGTTGTGGATGCCTACTGTGGAGTGGGAACGATCGGTCTTTGGTTAGCAGATGGAGCAGATGAAATCCGTGGAATGGATGTGATTGCGGATTCGATTGAAGATGCAGAAAAAAATGCCGAGAGACATGGAATCAGTCACGCTACTTATGTGGTCGGTAAAGCCGAACAAGTCCTACCAAAGTGGGCGAAAGAAGGATGGAAACCGGATGTACTTGTAGTTGATCCACCAAGAACAGGCTTGGATCAACAGCTATTAAACACAATTTTAAAAGTAAAGCCAAAGAAAATTGTGTATGTTTCATGTAATCCATCCACACTCGCAAAGGATATCTCCGTGTTGGTTTCTAAATATAAGGTTGGATATATTCAACCTGTGGATATGTTCCCACAAACAAGTCATATTGAAAGTGTTACTAGTTTAATTTTAAAGGGATAAATGACAGTTTTTTTGGATAAGTCAGACAATATCCACAATTTTATTCACATTGAGCAGAAAATCGGGATAAAAAACGTGGGAAAATCCGAAAAAATAAGTTATCCACAGTCTAATAAGTCTGAACTTGACGAATGGCTCCTTATTTTTCAGGGGCCATTTAATTTTTGTAAAGACAAGTGCTATAGTAGGTAAGGTAAACCATCTTCAGGGGGATAAATCAATGAATAATAACGATATATTAATCAGATTAAGATACGCTTTAGATATTAAAAATGTAGACATGGTAGAAATCTTTAAACTTGGTGGAGTTGAGGTAACCAAAGATGAGGTATTAAAGATCCTCACGAAAATAAATGAAGAAGAAGAGGATAATGAGGATGTGATCATCTGTGATGATCAGATGTTCGATGCCTTTTTAAACGGCTTTATTATTTTTAAAAGAGGAAAGCAAGAACCAAAACCAGGTCAACCTGAAAGACAGGCTCCATCTCTAAAGGAAAGCTCAAATAATCTTCTATTAAAAAAGCTGAAAATCGCTTTGTCATTAACAAGTGAAGACATGCTTCAAATCTTAGAAGATGCAGGAGTTCGTATCACCAAAGGAGAACTAAGCGCCTTATTAAGAAAAGTGGGTCATAAAAACTATAAGTTCTGTGGAGATCGTTATGCTCGAAATTTCTTGAAAGGGTTAGCTATTAGATATAGAGGATAGGGTTTTAATTAAAAAGCCATTCCAAATAATAAGTTACCAAACTCAACACAAGGAATTGAAATTATAACAATTTTGTTTTATTAGAGGAGTTCAGTGATCTGAACTCCTTTTGTAGTTGCTCAAAAAACATTATGTTGTAGTAAAAGAGAGTGTAACTATTCTATAATTTTTATAAGGCAAGGGAGGAATTACAGTGGGAGTACAATTGAAAAAAGTACATACAAAGGGTTTGTGGAAAATATGAAAATAGTAATTGCTGAACGGGATAATCATGAGAGAGTGGCGATAGAATGGCTGATTTCGACCTATTCTATTCCAATTAATAACGTACTTGTGACAAAAACAGTTAAGGAGACAATGGCTATACTTGAAAAAGAACTTCCTGAGATACTCTATTTAGAATTGGATATGATACCAGCCGAACATTGGTCGTTAATTACAAGATATGTTAAAACTTTTTCACCGAAAATTATTACTGTCACAGCAGAAGCGACATTTGAACGGGCAAAACAGGCGATTGAGCTAGGTAGTGTTGATTTACTTGTTAAACCACTAGACCCAGTAAAAATTAAACAATGTCTTAAAATGGCATTGTCACTCGTTGTACAAAGAGAAACAATGGATGTCTTTTCCTCTAAGAAGGAAGAGGGGTATTCCTATCAATCAATATTTTTAGATCAAGAACAAAATAATGGGGAAATCGCGTTGATGCTCTTGCATACGGAAAATAGTAAAAAGCTTGCTGATTTACAACAATTTTTAACGTATTTCCCATTTAGTGAACCTCCGACGATCTTACCATTAACAGATATGGTTGTATGCTTATTTAAAAATCCACCCCAGCATATAAAAGAAGAAGCATGGAAGGTTTTGAGGGAATGGGAAGCTTTTAATATTGAACCTATTGCTGCGGTTATTATCCCACCTAATACTGAAATGAAATCTGTACATGACATGTATTTAGAAGCTAGAAGACTGTTAGAAATGACATTTTTTATCGGATATCGTCAAGTCATTTTACCAAAAGAAGAATACAAATCTTGGTATGAAATGGATCCGTTTTTAACCTCGGCTGAACAGCGGGAATGGGTGGAGATGTTAAATAGTTTTGATAAAAAGAAAATAAAAGAATGGATGCACCAAGAGTTTTTGAATATGGAAACGCCCTTTCCTAATCCGGAAAAGTTAAGGACAAGACTTACAAGTATTCTAGCCCAAGTAAGGCGGTTTATGAAAACGTACGAGCTTGAACAAGGTGAAATGGAAGAATATTATTTGAAAATATTTTCAGAGATTCTGTACAATCGTGTGCTATACAGAGTCGTCCAAGAAATGCTTTTATTCTTATATGAATTACTTGATCGTTCTAAGAATGGTGACGTCTTTTCGAAAAAAGATGTCGTTGAAAGAGGGCTCCTTTATATCGAGAAACATTATATTGATCCTGATTTAACATTAGAAAATGTGGCTGAAGCGGTTGGAAGAAGTACAGCCTATTACAGCCATTTGATCATGAAGAGGCAAGGAATGTCGTTTCGACAGCTATTAGCCAATAAACGTATTAACGAAGCAAAGCGACTCTTAAATTCAAGCGAGCTTTCAATTAAAGAAATAGCCAATCAAGTAGGTTTCCGTAATCCTAGTTATTTTACTAGACTTTTTAAAGAAATGACATCGATGTCTCCGCGTGACTATCGTTTACATATGAGGGAGGGAATGGAGTAGTCCAGATAAATGTGCTTAGATGAAATATCGTAAAAAATTATAAGAGTCGTAAAAAATTATAAGAATCATAAATTATTATAAGATTTTAAGTGAAAAAGGATAAATGTAACAAGCCCTTTCGAATAAAAGTATTGAATTTCGAAAATTAATTAGCTATTTTTAGTCAAAATTATTCTCTATAATTTTCAGTATATTTAGATAAAGAAAATCTATCTATAAAGGCAATAAAAACTATTTTGCCTGATTCGACTACTTTATCTTTTCCAAAAATAGTGATTAAAGGGGGAATCTATGATGTCATTGGAGATAGAAAAAAAGGCTCCTAATGTAGTCGGAGATAAAAAGCAACAAACACGTTTATCTGTATTTTTACCGGCTTTTCTAGTAGTTGGAGGCGGAGCCATTCTAGGAATTGTGAACAATCAATTGTTGACTGATATTTCAATGAATGGTTTTATAGGTTCTTTACGTGGACTTGGATGGCTTTATCAAATCATCTCAATTGCAGCACTCATCATTGTATTTTTGGTAACGTTTTCAAAGTTAGGTAACATTCGTTTGGGAGGATCAGAGGCAAAGCCTAAATATCCGTTTCTTGCTTGGTTTGCAATGGCTTTAACAGGTGGAATTGCCACGGGAGTCATTACTTATGGAGTAAATGAACCGATCATCTATTTTGGTAACATTTATGGAGAAATGGCCAATACAGGTGTTGAACCTGGTACTTCAATGGCTGCTATCTACGCTATGGGACGCTCTTTTTATAATTGGACTTTCATTCCTTATGCGATGTATTCATTGAGTGGGCTCGTGGTTGCTTATATGTATTTTAATCGTAAAGCACCATTGTCTGTAACAGGAACATTAACCCCACTGTTCGGTAGCAAAATTACAAAGGGGGTTTGGCCTGGGATTATCGACACATTAGCGGTGTTAGCAATCGCACTTGGCTTAGCATCTTCACTAGGAGCAGGTTTAGCATTAGTCGGATCGGGAATCGAGACGTTTTATGGTATTAAGCAGGGACCGATAGTGTGGTTCGTCCTAGTTGTTGTGATAACTGGATTGTTTACTGTTTCAGCGTTAAAAGGGATGGATAAAGGGATTCGTCGGATGGCAGATATTAATGCAAAGGTGTTTTATATCCTGCTACTTGCACTGTTCATTATTGGCCCTACTTTATATATTCTCCAATCGTCAACAGCAGGAATGGCTCAATGGCTACAAAACTTCTGGAGCTGGGGACTTGATCCAGGAATAGTCGGTGGAGAGGCTCTAGTGATGTGGTGGACGTTATATGATTGGGCGATTTGGATTGCCTATGCACCATTAATGGGAATATTCCTTGCGGTTATCTCTTACGGACGAACGATTCGCCAGTTTATGATAATCAACTGGATATTACCAGCTGTGTTCAGTATCTTATGGTTCGGTGTTTTTGGCGGAACAGCCCTACATTGGCAACAAAATAATACAGTTGACTTAGTGTCAACAATTAATGAAAGTGGAGCGGTTGCAGGTTTATGGGCGTTCTTAGCTAATATGCCATTTGCTGTCATCATTATTCCTATCGTGATGATTGCGTTAATCCTTTCATTTTCTACAGCGGCTGACTCAATGGTTCGTGCAATTGCCATGTTATGTACCGTAAATATTCGTTATAATGAAGATCCAGCAAAATGGAAAATGCTGATTTGGGCGATTTCTATTGCGATCATTGCCTTTGTGATGGTTGCTTTCGCAGGCGGAGTACAAGGCGTTGATGGTGTGAAATATTTGGCTGCCTTAGGTGGCTCAGCGGTTCTCTTCGTCTTTGTTTTACAAGTCTGTTCGGCAGTTAAAATGTTCTTTATTGATAAAATTGAAAAATGATTATAGGAAAGAAGAGAGGGGTCAACATGGCAGATCAAGGGATGAAAAAGATAGCCCTAGGAAATGCAATCACATTAGAAATGTTTGTCTCCATAGCGCGTGATGGTGTTCATGTTGATTTTTCAGATGCTTACCGCCAGCGAGTTGAGAGGTCGTGTCAGCTTGTAAACAAATGGATTGATGAAGAAAGAATCATGTATGGGGTAAACACTGGCTTTGGTGCTCTATCAACAAAAATAATTTCACGAGATCAAACAAGATTGTTGCAAAAGAATATTCTTTTATCTCATGCAACATCAGTTGGTGAACCATTAGATGAAGAATGTGTCAGGGTAATTATGCTGATGGTGCTGCAAAACTTAGGGCAAGGGTATTCTGGAATCCAGATATCCACGTTGGAAATGTATCGTCAATGTTTAAATAGTGGTGTTATCCCGTTTGCACCTCGTGAAGGTTCAGTTGGGTATCTAAGCGTTGAAGCTCATATCGCTTTGGTGATGATCGGGGAAGGAAAAGCCTATGTGGATGGAGAGCTATTACCTGCGAAGGAAGCTCTTCGTAAAGCAGGGCTAGAGCCGATTGAACTTTCAGCCAAAGAGGGCTTAGCGTTAATTAGTGGAACAACGAGTCCAACCGCAATTGGAGCGTTAGCATTATCGGATATGCTACAAGCAGCTAAGTCAGCCGATATTATTGGTGCAATGGCTTTAGAGGTCTTACGAGGAACAACACGAGCTTTTGATGACAGACTGATGATCGCTCGTCCGCATGAACAACAACGAAATACAGCAGCCAATGTGAGAAAAATTTTAGATGATTCAATGATGGCTAAACAGTCGGTCGATCATCGCTTGCAGGATGCCTTATCTTTACGGGCAATTCCTCAATTGCATGGGGCCGCAAAAAAAACGCTTCTTGATGCGTTAGCTACCTTTGAGGTCGAAATGAATGCATGCACTGACAATCCCATCTTATGGCCGGGTGAAGATGGTTGTGCGATTTCAGGAAGTAATTGTGACTCTTCTTACGTGGGGATCGAGTTAGATTCTGCATGTATCGGGGCTACAGCCATTGCGAAAATGTCAGAACGACGAAATAATCGTCTGATTAATTCTCATCTTTCAGGATACCCTGCGTTCCTTGTCCAGAATGCTGGGCTAAATTCAGGGCTAATGATTCCACAGTATTCACAAGCAGGACTTTTAAACGATATGAAATTATTATCTCATCCTGCAACAGTTGACAGCATACCGACTTGTGCTGACCAAGAGGATTATGTAGCGATGGGGTACAATTCAGCGAAAAAAGCTAGGGAAGTAGCGCAAAGGCTTGAGTATGTCTTAGCAATTGAGCTGTTGTCGATATATAATGCTCATCAATTTGTGGAAAGCGAACTTACACCTGGATCTGCTTCAACAGCGGTTTTGGAATGCATTAGGCAATCAATACCAAATATGGCTGAGGACACGTATCTTTACCCTTATTTAGAACGATTGAAGGATTTTATTCATTCAGGTGAGATCATTTCAGTCGTAGAAGAGAAACTTGGTAAGTTACTGTAAATGTATATTATAAAAATTGTTTATTATATATAGAATGTTTAGGAGGCAATCAAGATGGAACAAACAAAAACAGAAAAAGTCATCCGCTATCGCGGACCAGAATTAAATACCAAAGGCTGGTTACAGGAGGCTGCACTTCGGATGTTAATGAATAATTTAGATCCTGAGGTTGCGGAAAGACCAGAAGATCTCGTTGTGTATGGTGGGATTGGAAAAGCGGCACGAAACTGGGAATGCTTTGATGCGATCGTTAAGTCGCTAAAGGAATTAGAAAATGATGAGACACTATTGGTTCAATCAGGGAAACCGGTTGCGATTTTTAAATCACACACTGATGCACCGCGGGTATTAATCGCAAATTCGAATATTGTCCCCGCTTATGCAAATTGGGAAACTTTCCATGAGCTAGACAAAAAAGGGTTAATGATGTACGGACAAATGACTGCAGGAAGCTGGATTTATATCGGTTCGCAAGGCATTGTCCAAGGGACCTATGAAACGTTTGCAGAGCTTGCAAAACAGCATTTTGGCGGTACACTCAAAAATACTATCACGGTAACGGCTGGTCTAGGCGGTATGGGTGGAGCTCAACCACTTGCTGTAACGATGAATGGTGGCGTTTGTATTGGCATTGATGTAGATGAAAGCCGAATCGATCGTCGTATTGAAACTCGTTATACGGATGTAAAAACAGATTCCTTGGACAAAGCAATCGAAATGGCTAAAACCGCAAAGCTTGCAGGTGAAGCTCTCTCTATCGGATTGATTGGAAATGCGGCTGATATTCTACCAGAAATGATTGCTAAAGGATTTATCCCTGATATTGTGACAGATCAAACATCTGCACATGATCCACTTAACGGCTATGTTCCGTCTAAGATGTCTCTTGTTGAGGCTGCAAAATTACGAGTTGAAAATCCAGAAGAATATGTTAAGAAGTCAAAAGCTTCAATGGCTCAACATGTGCAATCCATGCTCGAGTTGATGGAAAAAGGCGCCATTACGTTCGATTACGGAAACAATATCCGTCAAGTTGCCAAGGATGAGGGCGTTGAAAATGCCTTTGACTTCCCAGGATTTGTTCCAGCCTATATTCGTCCTCAATTTTGTGAAGGAAAAGGACCATTTAGATGGGTCGCACTCTCAGGTGATCCAGAAGATATCTATAAACTGGACGAAGTGATATTACGTGAATTTAGTGATAATGACCATTTATGTAACTGGATTCGTATGGCGAAGGAAAAAATCCAATTCCAAGGGCTTCCATCTCGGATTTGTTGGCTTGGTTATGGAGAACGGGCACGCTTCGGTAAAATCATTAATGAAATGGTTGAAAAAGGTCAGCTCAAGGCTCCAATTGTCATTGGGCGTGATCATCTTGACTCAGGCTCAGTTGCGTCACCGAATCGTGAAACAGAATCAATGAAAGATGGATCTGACGTTGTAGCAGATTGGCCAATTTTAAATGCCATGATTAATGCAGTTGGCGGTGCTACATGGGTATCCTTACACCATGGTGGTGGAGTGGGCATGGGCTATTCAATGCACTCAGGAATTGTTATTGTGGCAGATGGAACGAAAGAAGCAGAGGCACGAATTGAACGTGTTCTGACAACAGATCCAGGAATGGGTGTTGTTCGCCATGTTGATGCTGGTTATGAATTAGCGAAGAAAACAGCACGTGAAAGAGGAGTAAACATTCCAATGTTAGAAATGGGGATTGAATAAGATGACAAGACCGATTTGGATCAAAAATATCCATCAATTGGCAACCCTTGCATCCAATAAGGAAGGTCCTCGTTCAAGAGAAGCGATGTCGAAGCTAGGTATTATTGAGAATGGAAGTTTGTGGATAGAAGATGGAATCATCCAGGCCGTAGGATCGACAATTGATCTGGAACAGCAGTATGCAGCTAGAAGAGAAGAAGCTGAGATTGTGGATGCTACCGGTCACTTAGTTACCCCTGGATTAATCGATCCTCATACACATGTTGCTTTTGGTGGTAGTAGGGAGCAAGAATTTGAAATGCGTCTTGAAGGCGTACCATATATGGATATTATGAATGCGGGTGGGGGAATTCATGCGACTACTCGCATGACTCGTGAGTGTACGGAAGAAGAGATTATTAGCCAAACAACAAGACGGCTTGATTCCTTTTTACATCATGGTGTAACAACTGTGGAAGGAAAAAGTGGATATGGAATGAATCTTGAATCCGAGTTAAAGCAGCTAAGGGTAATGAAGAAATTACAGGAAATACACGTGATTGACCTTGTGCCCACCTTCATGGGAGCACATGCTGTTCCTCCTGAATACAAAGGTAGAGAGGAAGAATATATCGATCACCTAATAAATGATATGCTACCTGTTGTGGCTGAAGAGAGATTAGCGGAGTTTAATGATGTCTTTTGTGAAAAGGATGTTTTCACCCCAGAACAATCAGAGAGAATTTTGGAAGCAGGAAAGAGGTACGGTCTGATCCCGAAAATCCATGCTGATGAAATTGTTGCATACGGTGGGGCAGAATTAGCGGCTAAGGTAGGCGCGATTTCAGCTGAACACTTATTGAAGGCATCAGACGAAGGAATTAAAGAAATGGCAAAGGCAGGAACGATCGCTTGCTTACTTCCAGCAACGGCTCTCTATTTACGTGAGGAAGCAGCGAATGGAAGAAAAATGATTGATGAAGGGGTAGCAGTAGCAATTTCGACAGATTGTAACCCTGGGTCTTCGCCAACAACATCGATGCCACTTGTCATGAATTTGGCCTGTATCTCGATGAGGATGACACCTGCAGAGGCATTAACCGCTGCGACATACAATGCGGCATGCGCAATTAACCGTCAAGATCGAATCGGATCTCTAGAGGTTGGGAAACAAGCTGATGTGGTGTTATGGGATGTAAAAAGCTATCAAGAGTTACAGTATTTGTTTGGTGTAAATCACACAAAAGCTGTTTGGAAAAAAGGAGTAAAGGTGGTCGGGTAACACATGAGTGAGCATTGGCTAGAACAACCGGAATGGTTATGGAATGTGAATACAATCGACCCAACTTATGTTCACCATTGGGTTAGGCAGCTAAAAGAGATGGAAGGAAAGCCGGAACTTATTTTATATGGTGCACCAATTTCTCGTTCTTCCATTAGTGTCTCAGGTGCATCTCTATATCCGACGGAATTTCGGCGAATGTGGAAGGGGTTTGCCACCTACAATTTGGATGAAGATGTTGATTTAGTTGATTTGATTGTTGCAGATGCTGGAGATGTCGTGATGCATACAACAGATATACCTTTGTCCCATAAGCGTATTGAAGAGGCAACAACTTTTCTAGCTTCGAAATATTCTGATGCAGTTACCTCCATGATTGGAGGTGACCATTCAACGACGGCTTGTGCAGTGCGAGGAATTAAGGAAGCTTTTCCAAATGAAAGAATCGGCATCTTGCAACT
The DNA here is from genome assembly GCF_038002965.1 of Robertmurraya sp. FSL R5-0851. Classification (NCBI taxonomy): domain Bacteria; kingdom Bacillati; phylum Bacillota; class Bacilli; order Caryophanales; family Bacillaceae; genus Robertmurraya; species Robertmurraya sp. FSL R5-0851. The sequence goes on from NZ_JBBOOE010000001.1 coordinate 773,803, forward strand.
CGATACCCATCTTGATGTACGGGATCCTTCTGAATTGGGGCCAGCAAATGGTACTCCAATCAGGCAATTAATCGATGGATCTACAGTTAAGGGAGAAGATATTATAAATATTGGTTTGCACGGTTATTTCAATGCTAAACCACTGATCACTTATGCTAATTATCATTCCATTCAAATGGTGACATTAAAGAATGCTCGCAAAGTTGGCTTTGTTCATACTGTTCAGGAGGCACTGAACCAGCTATCTCAAAAAGTTGACCGGATTTATGTCACGGTTGACATGGATGTACTCGATATATCTGTTGCTCCAGGAGTGCCAGCTTCCACACCAGGAGGCTTGTCCACAGCTGAGTTATTCGATTCCTTGCTTGAGATTGGAAAGCATCCATCTGTCCGACATATTGATTTTGTTTGCCTGGATCCAAGTAAGGATTCTAAGGTTTTAGAAACAGTTAAAACTGGTGTATATGCGTGGTTACAATTTGTCACTGGTGTGGTTTGTCGTTCAAAGTAAATTTATTGGTTTTGCTTTTTTTTAAGTGCAAAATAACAGTTTTTGGAGAATATTACACAAAATTTATTAAAACTAGGGCAATCTCACTGAGGATTGCCCTTTTGCTTTTTACAAGTGTAAATATATTAATCACATATGTAACATAACTTATTTACAGAGTATCTAACTATCTAGTAATCTTGATAGAAAAGATTGTTCATAAGTAAGGACAAGGATCAGAAGGAAGGGCTAGGTTTGTCTAAAGGGTTATTGTACATTTTATTATTTTTATTAATGGTGATTTGGGGATTCAATGTGTCGGCCATAAAAATTTTAGTGACGTATTTTCCACCAGTTTTTATTCAAGGTGTTCGTGTGTTTTTGGCGGGGTTGGTGGTAATAGTTGTCCTTATTTTATCAAAGAGATTTGAGCGGATTTCTCGAAAAAATGCACTTGGAATATTTGTCGTTGCCTTATTTGGAGTGTTTGGTCATCATCTTTTTTTAGCACTCGGATTAACCCTAACGACCGGTTCAAATACAGGTCTTATATTGGGCTTAGTCCCACTGTTCACCTCCATTTTTGCTATGATTTTCCTGAAGGAGCTATTAACATTTTTCAAAGTTATCGGCATTTTATCGGCTCTAAGCGGTGTCTATTTTATCATTTTAAAAGGAAATGGACCTGTCTCTGGGTTTTCACTAGGTGATCTCTACATCTTTGGAGCGGTAATCACGCAAGCGATTAGTTTTATTGTGATAAAAAAGTTAACTACTAATCTTGATTCACGGCAAATGACGGGAATCATGCTGATCTTTGGAGCATTAATGATGTTCGGATTTAGTTTGTGGATTGAACCAGTGGAGATAAGCCAATTCCAACAGCCAATGTATGTATGGTTGGTTTTACTAGCTTCAGCTGTATTTGCCACAGGACTTGGCCATATGCTATATAATTATGCCATCCAACAATTAGGTGCAGGCTCTACAGCTATTTTTATCAATCTAACCCCGTTCTTTTCATTGCTTGGATCAGCTTTGTTCTTAGGAGAAAAGATTGTGCTTGAGCAGTTAATAGGTTTTGTACTAATCGTAATTGGAGTTATTTTAGGCACGGGGATGCTTGAGGGAACTTTTCGCAGTCTAAAACGTCGGAATCTTTCAAGGTCATTAGAAAGATAATTTCTGAGACGAATATAAATTGCCGTATCTATAAGAATAGTTCACTCAGTGAGAAGCTGTTAAAATAAATAACAGCTTCTTTTTCTTGCCCTTTATCAAAATGGTTGTTTTCAATGCCACGTCCCTCACTTTAATCCCCATTAATCTTCTATATATATTAAAATAGAAATATATGTAAGGAGAACTAATGTGAAAATAATCGTTGGAGGGAGTATATGTTCTTTATTGGATTAACTGTTTCTTTAATTTTGCTTTTGTCAGGAATCGTTTTGCTTATAGAAGCTTTTTATATAATCGGAGGGCTTCTATCAGGGGTAGGTATTATTTTTTTAATTTTCATGTTCCGATATTATCGAAATAGAAATCGTAAAAAAGAGAAGGAGAGTTTGGATTGTTTCGACTGTAACTTTGCAGGAGTGGATTGTCCTAATTTATCAAGAATGAAAAAGATGGATTGCGATTGTGATGGAGATAAAGGATTCGATTGTGACTGTACCCCGAATTAAACGTGATTATATATCGGAGGGAAAAATAATGAGGGGAATCTTGATGACTATCCCATGTCATCGTATACATGAAAGATGTCTTCACTTCAAAGGGAAGCCTATGCTTCTATGTGCAAGATGCTTTGCTATGCTACTTGGTTATCTCTTTACACCGATAGCCTTGGCTTTTAACATGGTTGTACCTTTATGGGTGCCAATCATTATGGCTGTTCCACTTGTAATGGATGGATTTACACAAAAATGGAAGTGGAGGAAGAGTTCTAATCTTGTTCGTTTTATAACTGGAATTCTGTTTGGAGTCGGTCAATCACTTCTTATTTCAACTATGACTTGGGAAATTGTTCAATATTTTAAATAGAGTATGAAAAAAATCACTTCATTTAATTACTAAACTAATAAGGATAATGAGCTGGCATATGCCGGTTTTTTTACTTTATAAGGTTTTATAATAATCAGGAACCTACTGGAATTAGGTTGCCTCATTTATTGTTCATCTGCACTATGGTAAATTAAAAAAGAAGTGAAGCAAAAGGAGAGAAATTAGATGCAATTCTTAACTTATAAACTTGCTCAGGAAATCGTTGAACGAACGATGGAAATATTAGATAGTAATATTAATGTAATGAATGAAGAAGGAATTATTATTGGGTCTGGTGATAGTCAAAGGATTAATCAGCTTCATGATGGCGCTCTTCTCGTCCTTAAAAAAGGAGAAAGTGTTGAAATTGATCAGTCCATGGCAGCTAAAATGAAAGGAACAAGGTCGGGAATCAATTTACCTATCCGTTTTAATAACGAAATCGTGGGTGTTGTGGGTATTACAGGAGAGCCTGAGCAAATTAAGAATTATGCCCAACTTGTTAAAATGGCAGCTGAACTAGTGTTGGAGCAGTCATTTTTACTAGAAAGGGTACAATGGAGGCAAAGGCTACAAAGTGAGATCGTAAACCAAATTATTTCAGATGAAGACTTAAATACAGAGTGGGTAAAAGATCGTGCGAGATTCCTAGGAATCAACTTGGAGCAGCCAAGGATTGCCCTTGTGATAAAACCATCAGATTATACAGATCTAACCAATCAAAAACTAATAAGGTCTATACAATATGAAATGAATAAGAATGATTTAATAGGTGTTACTTTTAACAATGAAATTGTGGTCCTAAAAGCATCATCTGTATCTGAATCAATAAAGGAGTTAACACCTTCCTTGCATCGCTTATTAAAAGTATCCGGAAGCAAGATCATTATCGGGACTGGAGGCCTGGCGGAAAGTGTAAAAGAAGTAAAGCTTTCATTTCAACAGGCTAAAAGTGCCGTTTTCGTGGGTAGCAAAATCCAGCCTAATAATCCATTCTATCATTACGAGGATTTCCGATTAGAAGTAATGCTAGCAAAAGTGGGACAGGAGGAACCGGATAAAAATATTTTCTCCTTTTATCAACGATTGCTAGATGAAGGGAAGAAGGGAGAACTAGTCGACACGCTGCAGGCATTTATAGAAGAAAACGGAGAATTAAATAAAATAGCAGAAAGGCTGTATATACATCGAAATACATTACGGTATCGTCTTGATAGAATTGAAGAATTGACTGGAAAAGACCCGCGAAATATAAAGGATATTATTGTGTTATTTACAGCAAAGCTCTTGCATGATATTAGATAATTTGTTCATTTGCACAGTTTATTTAAACTATTGCCCTGCTTTTTTCATCAACCTATCCAATGAAAGCAATTAGGAAAACGCTTACAATAAAAACATAATAAAAGAAGTAGTGGGTATCCGTTAGGAGAAAAGGGGATTTCTAAGATAGCTATTTTGCTAGCAATGATCGGGGGAGGTAAGTCAGGGGATATTATGTCGCCAAACCCAAATGCTATTGGTGCTTCTGATGCATTTGGTGTGCCGTTAACATCCGTTATGGATACTATTACTAGCATTACGCCCATTATTTGATATCAATATCGATCCGATGGTTGCTTTGCTACTTGGAGGAATCATTGGTGTGATTGCTATGAATCGATTATTTCTACTCTCATATTTGGAGTTTTTTAAGCTTTTTGGCTAAAAGTCGTGGTTCGGACTTTTGAAAAGCTTCTAACAGAAAGGAAGATAGGATTATATGAAAATTGTAATTGCACCCGATTCTTTTAAAGAAAGTTTAACGGCTCTAGAAGCCGCGAATGCCATAGAAAGGGGCTTCAAATCTATTTTTCCAAATGCCGTGTATCATAAAATGCCAATGGCAGATGGTGGAGAGGGAACCGTCCAATCACTCGTAGATGCCACAAACGGTACCATAGAGGAGCGGATTGTTTCTGGTCCGTTAGGCAACCCGGTCAAATCATTTTTTGGATTAATGGGAGACGGGAAAACAGCTGTTATTGAAATGGCTGCTGCATCAGGTTTGCATCTTGTCCCTATGGAAAAGAGAAACCCTTTAGTCACGTCAACGAGAGGAACTGGAGAATTAATCTCAGCAGCTCTTGATTTGGGTGTAAAGCATATTATTATAGGGATCGGCGGAAGTGCTACGAACGATGGGGGAGCGGGAATGATCCAAGCGTTAGGTGCAAAACTGCTGGATGAAGAAGGAGAGACAATCGGTCCTGGAGGCGGTGCGCTTTCACAAATCTCAACAGTTGACTTGAGTGGTCTTGATAATAGATTGAAGGATGTTCACATTGATGTGGCTTGTGATGTAGATAATCCATTAACAGGACCAAGAGGGGCTTCAGCCATTTTTGGTCCTCAAAAGGGAGCCACTCCTGAAATGGTTAAATTACTTGATAAGAACCTATCCCATTTTGCAGATGTAATAGAAAAAGCTCTTGGGAAGTCCTTCCGGGATATTGAGGGAGCCGGTGCGGCTGGTGGTCTAGGAGCAAGTCTGCTTGCTTTTTTAAACGCTGATCTTAAAAGAGGAATTGATATCGTTCTTCATGCGATGAATTTTGAGAGTGTTGTTAAAGATGCAGACCTTGTTATCACAGGTGAAGGACGAATCGACAGTCAAACAGTTTATGGGAAAACACCAATCGGCGTGGCGAAAGCTGCTAAAAAATATGGTGTGCCAGTTATTGGACTTGCGGGATCCATATCTCAAGACAGTGATGTTGTAATTGAACACGGAATAGATGCTCTGTTCAGTATTGTTCCAGGTATTATCACACTTCCAGAGGCATTTGAATTTGCTGAGATTAATATAGAAAGAACAGCAAGAAATGTTGCCTCATCTATGAGAATGATTCACTCAGTGAGAAGCTGTTAAATAACAGCTTCTTTTCTTGTAAAAAAACAGGAGCTATCCTTATGTGGTTTATACAATATTAAAAGCCGGCCCATGTTAGAGTCGGCTGTTTGATATATTTGCAACATAAAGCTCTAATTCGACAAAACTGACCGTCCTTTTCCGTGTGGGACACAAACCGGAGTACCAAAAATAGGATCGCACGAAATGCTGCAATTCATTTGAAACACTTCGCTAACCAATTGGCAGGTAATGATGTCTTCAGGTTTTCCTTGGGCGTATACTTTTTTGTCTTTAACGGCTACGATATGATGGGCGTAACGACTAGCTAGGTTTAAATCATGTAAAACCATGATAATGGTATGGCCTTTTTGCTCGTTTAGGTCAAATAATAGATCAAGGATTTCGATTTGGTGTGTCATATCTAAATAGGTTGTAGGTTCATCTAATAATATGATATCTGTATCCTGTGCTAAGGTTAAAGAGATCCATGCTCGTTGGCGTTGACCACCTGATAACGAATCAACGGCACGGTCTTTTAAGTGAAGCATATTGGTTGCTTCAAGGGCCCGCTGAACGGCATCCTCGTCTTCCTTAGACCATTGCTTGATAAGGGAACGGTAAGGGTGTCTGCCTTGCTTGACTAGTTCATATACAGTTAAGCCTTCAGGTGAAACTGGGCTTTGTGGTAAAATGGCTAGCTTTTTTGCGATCTCTTTTGTTTTCATCTTGGCGATTTCTTCACCGTTAAGCAGGATATTGCCACTCTTGGGCTTTAGTAACCGAGCTAAAGACCGAAGAAGGGTGGACTTTCCGCATCCGTTTCCACCAATAAAAACAGTGATTTCCCCTTTAGGAATTTCGATATCTAAATTATCAATGATGATAGTATCCCCATAACCTAGTGTTAAATTCTTTGCGGATAATGAGTGCATTGATATCTCTCCCCTAAAGTAAAACGTAAAATGTTACTTTTATTTTATTTGGTTTCCACTACGCAGTCAATGATAACTGTTATCAGTCGAAAAATTGACACAATTAACATCCAAATATTTGTAAAAAAATGCTGTTCTCATGAGGAGACAGCATTTTTTTGGATGGTTATTTTACTAATGCACTTAAAATATCTTCAATGGTTTGCTGAGATGCAAGTAATCCTTTATTTGTCCAATTACTTGGATCATTGATGATATGGATGTTTCCGTTTTTAGCAGCAGGTGTACTTTGCCAGACAGAGCTATTTTCCAATGTCTCAATTCCTTGTTCGCCTTCAAGAGCTAATAAAAAGACATGGTCGGCATCGAGTTCAGACAGCTTTTCAACGGAGATTGGATTCCATGATGCAGTATCAGCCTGACCTAGCTCCTGAATCAATGTTGGTTGCTTGATTCCTAATTCAGAGTAAAGTACCTCTGCACTATGACGGTTTTGTTCGAATAGGAAGAATTGATTTCCAGCTGCCCAGATAACAGCTACTGTTTCTTCACCGATCGCTTCTGATAATTGGTCACGAGCAGATGAAACGGTGTCTTCGTAGTCACTTAAGACCTTTTTCGCTTCATCTTCTTTTCCAAGGATCTTCCCGAAGGTTTCAATTTGCTTTCTCCAATCTTTAACGGTTTCTTCTGTCATTAAATATGTTGGAGCAATTTTGTTATAATCTTCATAGGTACCTTCATAGCTTTCCATGTTATTTTCTAAAATAATCAATTCTGGTGCGTGATTTAGTACTTGTTCAACTGGAAGATTCCATTCAATTGTTGGGACATCTTTTAAATCAGACTCTAAATATTCTTGAACGGCTTGTCCAATGGCCCACTTCGCAACAGGAGTAACACCTAAAGCCAGTAACGCATCTTCATGATAAGGAGCAAGGATTTTTTCAGCATTTGCTGGGATGGTTACTTCACCCATAGCAGAATCTAATGTAATTTCGGAATTGTTTGTTTCGCCTTCTGTCTCAGAATCAGAAGCTGAATTATCATTTCCACATGCTGACATAATAAATAATAAACCCACTATCATAATGGTAAATATTCGACGAAATTTCATATTTGTTTTCAAATCAATTTCTCCTTTATGATATAATTTCTTCGTCAATGATAATCATTTTCAATTAATCAGTCAATCGACTTTTGTAATTTTTTTTGACAATTTAAAGAATTTAGCAGAAAACAGGGGAGATCCATGCGCGAATTTATTCATCATTCGAACACATCAAAACTTATCATCAATATTATAACCATCCTTTTATTAATTGTTTCAATTGGCTTATCGGTTTCATACGGGTCAACCAATATAGCACTAGGAACGGTATGGCAGGCTGTGTTTCATTTTGATCCAGAATTAACTACACATCAGGTGATTCAAGAACTACGTTTGCCACGCGCCTTTTCAGCGGCACTAGTTGGTGCTTTTCTTGCTGTTTCCGGTGCGATCATGCAAGGGATGACACGAAATCCATTGGCATCTCCTTCCATTATGGGGGTAACAGATGGAGCGGCTTTTGCCCTCGTCCTGATGCTAGCATTTTTTCCTACCATTTCGACGGTGGGGCTAATCAGTTCGTCCTTTATCGGTGCTGGTTTAGCTGTAGGACTTGTTTTTATGGTTGGTTCTTTTTCTCCTAGTGGGTTAACTCCAGTAAAGCTTGCCTTAGCAGGGGTGGCAATCGGGACGATGCTACGTTCCATCTCTTCGATTCTGTCCTTACATTTTAATTTGGAAAAACAAATGGCCTTTTGGCTTGCTGGTGGTCTAGATGGGACAAGTTGGGCCTCTGTCACTATTCTGGTTATTTCAGGTATCATCGGTTTATTGATCGCGATTGTAATCTCCAAATCCATTACCGTCCTCAGCTTAGGAGAAGACATGGCAACAGGCTTAGGACAAAATAATTTAATGATTAAATTATTTGGGATTCTATCCATTCTCATCCTAACAGGTGCAGCCGTATCAGTAGCTGGTGCCGTAGGGTTTGTCGGACTTATTGTTCCACATATTACGAGATTCATTATTGGAACGGATTACAGGTGGGTTATTCCGTCATCTATTCTTTTTGGGGCGTTGTTACTGGTTTTAGCAGATGTGGTTTCGAGACTAGTGAATGCTCCTTTTGAAACACCAGTGGGAGCCATTACCTCTCTTATCGGAGTTCCCTTCTTCCTTTATTTAGCTCGAGGTAGTGGAGGTGGAAAATGATGAATGCGGTTGAAGTAAAAAAGAAGAAAAAGCTGGTCGGTATCATTGTTTTATTAATCATAACGATTTTACTCATGTTTTTTGTTAGTTTAAGCACAGGGGTTATTCAAATTGCCCCAGCAGATGTCATCAAAACATTATTTCATCATGGTACGGCACGGCAGGAGCTTGTTCTGTTTGATTTTCGTTTACCAGGCATTTTACTGGCTCTATTAATTGGGGCAGGATTAGCTATTTCAGGTGTTATCTTACAGGGAATTACTCAAAATGAACTGGCTGATCCTGGAATTTTAGGTATCAACACTGGAGCAGGTCTTGCGGTTGTTTTATTTATGTATTTTTTCAAGGGACAACTCGATGTGACGAGTTCTTTCACTATTTTTATCATGCCGGTGGCTGCTTTAGTGGGTGCAATTGTCGCTGCTTTTATCATCTATGCGTTGGCATGGAAAAGAGGGGTCAACCCGATTCGACTGGTTTTAGTTGGAATTGGTGTAAATGCTGGTTTTGCTGCTTTTCTTACTATTTTTCAATTGAAAATGGATCCACAAGACTTCAGACAAGCGACGGTTTGGCTGACAGGAGATATATGGAACGCTAGCTGGAATTTCGTGTTTGCTCTATTACCTTGGATTTTACTATTAATTCCTATCGCTCTTCATAAAGCTCATTCCTTAAATGTATTAAATTTAGGGGATGATGTAGCCTCTGGATTGGGTACAAATGTTGAGTCTGAGAGGCGGCTGTTATTGCTTATTGCCGTTGCCCTAGCTGGTGCTTCCGTTGCAGCGGGTGGAGGAATTGCTTTTTTAGGGTTAGTTGTTCCGCATATTGCTAGAAAAATTATGGGACCGCTACATCAATATATAATTCCCGTCTCCGCATTAATAGGTGCTTTACTATTAATGGTGTCTGATACGATCGGGAAGAATCTGTTAGCACCAACAGAAATTCCTGTTGGTATTATCGTTTCATTGCTGAGTGCCCCATATTTTGTTTATCTATTAATTAGGACCAAATAGAAATGTTGAGAGGGGAACGATGACATAAATATTCAATCTGTTGTTGATCATGTGCCTGATTACCAGGCTTTTCTGACTGTAGAAGAAATGGATGAGAGCTGTAGGAGGCTTGCTCGGGAGTTTCCTGGCATCGTTACCGTCTTTGAAGCTGGAAAATCGCGAAACGGACATCCCATTTTATGTATGAAAATTGGAGATGGACCAAAGAATGCTTTGTGTTTTGCTTGTCCACACCCGAATGAACCGATTGGAGCGATGACATTAGAGTATTTTTCTCGTGCACTAGCGGAGAATGATGAATTACGAGATGGGTTGGGGTTTACATGGTACATGATTAAATGTATCGATCCGGATGGTGTTCGTCTAAATGAAAATTGGTTTAAAGGGCCGTTTACAGTATATAACTATACGAAAAATTATTACCGGCCAATTGGGTATGACCAGGTGGAATGGACCTTTCCTATTGACTATAAAGAGCTGCATTTTCACAACCCGCTTCCGGAAACGAAAGCATTAATGAAATTAATAGAAGAAACCAAACCAGAGTTTATGTACTCGTTACATAATGCTGGTTTTGGAGGCGCTTATTGGTACATTACACATGACTATCCAGAGCTATATGAGGGATTACGGAATTCATCAATCAAACAAGGCATTCCCTTGAATTTAGGTGAGCCGGAGGAACCTTTCATAACGAAATTTTCACCTGCGATATTTAAAAATATGACCATTGGTGAGGCGTATGATTTCATAGAGAAATATAGTGGAGAGAAGCCAAATATTAAAAATGGTACATCAAGTTCAGACTATGCAGGGAGCATAAACCCCGATTGTGTCACACTTCTGACGGAGCTGCCTTATTTCTTTGATTCTCGGATCGAGGATATGAGCGAAAGTGAAATGACACGAAAAGAAGCCATCTTAAAGGGTGTGGAAGTATCTCAAGCCCATTTTGCTCGCTTAGACCTGATTTTGCAGGATATTCGCCCCTATGTACAAAAGGAAAATCCTTTTGTAAAGCTGGTGGAGGAAGTCATTCAGTACGTTCGAGAGGGCAGTGAAGCCAAAATCAAATGGGCCAAAAGCAATCCAGAGTTCGAAAAATCGGCGAAAATAGCGGAGGTTTTTGATAACCTGTATGCGGCAAAATTTTATAATGGCTTGTATCTAGGTTTAACGGTCCGAACATGCGCATATGAAATAGAACGGCTGCAACTACTTGAAAACAGGGATGAAGAAGCTCTCTGTAAGCTGAAGGAAGCGCATGATAGTGGTGAGAAGTTATTAGATGAATATTGTCATGAGTTAGAGAATGAGCTTGATTACACATTTATTCCGATTCAAAAGCTGGTACGTATTCAAGTAGAGAGCGGATTGATTGTAGCGAATTACATCCGAGAAAACAGATAGATATATCTCCTCAATTACCAATAAAATAAACCAGATTTCAAAAGTCAACTTTACTAGTTGGCTTTTTTTAAGGCTCTTTTCTTAAACTTTGTTGCGGGATTCCCTTTAATAGAAAGTTAAACAAAAAAAGTAGAGGGTAGGTAATAGGTATTGCTTCTTTTGTTGGAGGAAATTGGTACATTTATATAGAATTATTGTTTAAACGTGCATTTCGGAGGTTCCACAATGAAAAGAATATGGTCAATACTTGCCTTACTAGTTATCGTCATATGTGGTGGAATCATAAATGACGCCCAAGCTTCTGTAATCATCAACCAAGAAAAAACAGGGAAATATAACATCTATGAAAATATGGAAATACTCGAAGATAAAGAGGGGAATCTTACGATAGAAGATGTATCTTCAACCACTTTATCCAACCAGTTTACAGAAAATAAAGAAGGCATTCCTAGCTATGGGTACAAGTCGTCTGTCTATTGGCTGCGCTTCGAAATAGACAATCATCTGAGCACGGATGAATATATTCTAGAATTCCCCTATGCTCCTCACGATTCTATTACTTTATATGAACAAAATGGGACGAATAAGTATATAGCATTAAATGGCGGTGATTTACTACCGTTTTCCGAGAGAGACCGGAAGCATCGACATGTGACATTCGAATTAATCATACCTGAAAAGGAAACTAGTATCTATTATGTCAGAATACAAAGTGAAGGATCCTTACAGCTCTCGGTTGTACTTTGGGATGAAGAAGCTTTTTCGGAAAAAAGCATAAAAGAGTATCTTCTTTTCGGTATTTATTACGGGTCAACACTTGTAATGGTTGTTTACAACATTTTTTTATATAGCTCCTTACGGTTACGGAGCTATTTATGGTATGTACTGTTAATTTTCGCCGTTAGTATGACTCAATTGACGCTGAATGGATTTGCTTATCAATTCTTATGGCCGGACTTCCCATGGTGGAATAATCGCTCGATTGTTTTTTCCATTGCTCTCTCCAACATGGCCGGTGCCTTATTTGTCAATAAATTTCTTAATGTTCAACATTATGCAAAGAGGTGGAGCAGAATTCTTCATATGCTTACCACGTTCAATATAGCAATACTCGTTGTATTAATGTTGTCATATTCTCTTGCCTTACATCTTGTTACTCTTTCTACGATTCTCTTTATTCCTGTTGTACTTACTACGACAATTCTTTGCTGGAAGAGAGGGAATAAGGCGGCTCGTTACTTGTTTTTTGCATGGTTTATCTTGTTACTAACTAGCTTGGTCTCTTATTTGTCAGATGCAGGAACATTGCCATTGAATACTTTTACACGATATGCCTCCTTAATAGGATCATTTATCGAGATGATTCTCTTTTCGTTGGCACTGGCTGATCGGGTGAAAATCATTCAAATGGAAAAAGAAAATGCAGAACGAGCCACGCTTTTATTAAATGAAGAGCTTGAAGAAAGGGTACAAAAAAGGACGGAAGAGCTGCAAAAAAGTACAGAAAAGCTGGTCAGTATGGAGAGGTCACGACGCCATCTACTATCGAATATCTCCCATGATTTAGGTACGCCGATGACGTCTATTCAGGGGTATGTCAAGGCGATGTTGGATGGAGTGATTGAACCTTGTGATCAAACGTATCTAAAAATTGTTCATGAAAAAACCATCTATATTGATCGGTTAATACAGGATCTACATGACCTTTCAAGATTAGATGAAAGGCAGGCAAGTTTTTCTCTAAATAAAGTATCTGTTCAAAAGTTTATTCAGTTTTTGTATCAATATAAATCAGATGTTACTAGTAAAAACCTTAAATTTCAGTTTGATCATCAGCTTTCCTTAGAAAAAAACGAGTGGGTTCTGTTCATGGATTTGAACCGAATGAGGCAAGTGATGGAGAATTTAATTTCGAATGCCGTTAAGTATACAAAAGAGAATGGTTTCATTAAGATTGAGGTTATTGAATATGAGGAGTTTTATAGAAGACACAGACATCAAGAGGAAATCGCTGTGGCCCTAGACAATATAGGGAATATTCACCGTAATCAGAGCTTAGTCATTGGCGTTCATGACAATGGCATAGGAATTGATGCGGAGTCACTTCCATATATATTCGACCGTTTCTATCGAGCGGATGCCGAACAATATGATACGTATCGGAATGCTGGACTTGGGCTGGCTATTACTAAAGAAATTATTGATCACCATAACGGAATGATTTGGGCTGAAAGCTTGGAATCACGGGGAAGTTCTTTCTATTTTACATTGCCTATCTACACAGGAGAGATGGGGGAGAATAAATGAGGACCGTTGTTATTGCTGAAGATGAAGTAGATATTCGGAATTTATTGAAGCTCTATCTCGAACAGGAGTATCGTGTGATCTCATTTGCGAATGGAGAAGAGGCGCTAGCGGGTATTCAGGAGGTCATGCCAGATCTTGTAATTTTAGATATTCTTCTGCCTGGAATGAATGGATTCAAGGTTTGTGAGAGGCTACGAGAAAAACAAATCCACGTCCCCGTAATTTTTTTAAGTGCCAAAAGGGAACAAAGTGAAAAAATCCGTGGGCTAGAGATCGGTGCCGATGATTATATCACAAAGCCATTTGATCCAGGAGAACTAATGGCAAGAGTAAAAGCACATTTGCGACGCAGCACTCAGCAAACCGCCACTGAAGAAGAGAGCACACATATGATTAAATGGGGAGAGCTACATATTGATATTGAACAATATGTGGTAACTGTAAAGGGAAACCCGATCCACTTATCAACAAAGGAAATACAGCTGTTAATTTTACTCGCTTCCAATCCAAGACGGGTGTTTAATACGGTGCAGTTATATGACTTAATTTGGGGCGAAGGCCAATATGGTGATTTGAAAACAGTCTCTGTTCATATTAGTACCTTACGAAAAAAGATTGAGCAAAACCCGTCAAAACCAGAGTATATTATTACGGTAAGGGGATTTGGATATAAATTTCTTTCATAAAAGTTTAATTTTCTCCTTTTATTATAATTTTCCAATTTCTTAACTTAAATTTAACCTTCACCATTTATGATTAAAGCTATGAGACTGGAATGATATAGGAGGAGAGCCATGAAAGAGATTCAGAATCTTGACGGAGAATGGATTCAACTAATCAAACAGGCTAAAGATATGGGAATGTCCATAGAGGAGGTTCGTACATTCTTACAGTCTATCATGGATGGGAAACATGTAACTGAGATCGTGAAGACGATGGGTCTAAATGTATCCTTTACATAGATCATCGTTTCCCTTTAAGGTATCAAAAGTAACCCTCATTGAAATATATCTTCTCATTTATGTAGTTTTTCATGACTAGAGAAATTTAATAAATAATAAAACAATCCAGAGGAAACAGAGTCCTCTGGATTATTCTACTTATATTATTTTAACGCATTCACTGCATTGATAGCTCCAAACCCAGATTCTCCATCATAGCCCGGTTTGAACCAGTCGTCAGCAGAATTTTGAATCATGTGCTTAACTTGAGAAGGAGATAGAACATCTTTCCCATACTTGGCAATAATGACTCCAGCTAGCCCGGCTGTTTTAGGAGCAGCCATAGATGTACCTGCATAGAAGGCATATCCTCCCGGAACCGTCGATAAGCATAATTTATTACGGTCTCTCAAAGTGGTGTCACCTGTTTCTAGCCAAGCTGTACCGTAGTCGCCGCCTGGTGCGATAACATCAATTTTCCCAACACCATAGTTAGAATAGTAAGTGAGGTTCTTTTCTTCACCACCAGCAGCAACACGGATCATTGTTTGGCTGCTTGGGCTTCGATGGGTTGCCCCTTTTTCATCTCCTGAAAGTTTTCCAGGACTTGAGAGGTCTACACCATTATTGCCTGCGGATCCGACTACAGTTACTCCATTCTTAATCGCATATTGGATAGCACGGTTGAAGAGTCGAACGTCTGCAACAACCTCTTGTGTTGCATAATCAGGGTTTTGGAACCAATCGTAACCACCTAGTGACATATTAACAACGTCTACATTATCATCTGCTGCTGTCATTAATGCATTGGCAATATCAGAAGTGTACGCACCTCCCGTTGGTCCAAACACTCTATAGGCAGCTACTTTTAGTTCTGGTCCAATTCCTAATACTCTACCATTTCCGGCAAATGACCCAGCCACATGTGTTCCATGCCCATTTTGATCCATTGGACTAGTTATACCTGGTACAAAAGATTTTCCGTAAGCATAGTTTTCCTTTATATCTGGATGAGTATAATCAATCCCAGTATCCACAACGGCTACTACAATATCCTTTCCATCCTTCGCCTCTCCCGTACCGCCTTCGAGATTCCAAGAGGCCCCATTGTTGGTAACTTGCTTAATATCCCATTGATAGGTGTTGTATAGATCATTCGCTGGAGTAGCAGTGAAATCGTCTTCAAGGGCCTGCACATCTACAGGGGCTTCAGGATAAATGGTGCTCTCCATGCCAGCGTCTAGTACAACTGTGCTTTTTTCAATGTTTGCTAGGAAGTTAGGGTTATCTGAGTTAACCTTAACAGCCCCTAATTTGGGTAATGCTTTCGTTACTTTCCCCCCAGAATTTTTTACTAGATCTTGATAGTTTGATGGAAGATTTGTATCAGATTTAAAGATAACTATGTAATTCTTGTCCACCGCTTGAGCTTGAGTAACTCCTATACAAAAAAGGCAGTGGCACTCAGTGTAGCTGTTACCGCACCAGCAATCAGTTTCTTCTTCATTAAAATCCCCCTATTAAAAGAATTTTCCAACAACTTAATTATAGAATTCACTCTCATAACGCTCAATGGGTGCATTTTGTTTAAACTTGTCATTACTTGTTCGATATTTGAAATATTTTCGACAATCGAAGGATATGTTATAAATATTAAGACTAAATAGTCATTTATTTTGATTTAGAAGTAAGATCTTTAATGAGGTTACAATATCAATCATTCTCTTATGATCTAGACCTTTTAGTCGAGTAATAATAATGCCATTATTTATATTCTAACTTCTATAGGGAATTGGTATGGACTTAGTTGATCATTAGATTATTTTAAAAAAATTATGAGAACTAAGAAATTTTTTATATAAATTCCATTATAGGGAACCCTATGTTCATATAATCTGAAGATATGGAGGCCCGTTAATTGAAAGTTCTATCAATGAAACAGCCATGGGCAAGTTTATTTGTACTTGGAGAGACTCAATATGAAACAAGGACTTGGCGAACACATTATCGTGGTCCGATGGCTATTCATACGAGTAAAAAAATCGATCTTACTGCATGTAGCTATCAAAGAGTTCAAGAGATGCTAGATAAGCATGGTTACACACCAAGCACCTTACCGAGGGGTGTAATAATTGGTGTTTGTCATTTAGTGAACTGTATAAAGGTGATAGAAAACAACATCACATCGGCTGTCTTAGAAGATGGGCGAATAATATCTGGGAATGACTTATTGTTGGGAGATTACCGAGTAGGAGGGTATGCTTGGGAGGTTTCTAATATGTATATGCTAAAAGAATATATACCTGCAAAAGGCCAGCTCGGGTTATGGGAATATAGTGGAGAATTTTCATACTAACTAGTAAATGGGGTTTTATCATGCCCGCTTATGGTTCAAACCAAAAATGCATGAAAAAACCTTCATTTTTAACATGAAGGAAATAACTCTTATATATTATATAAATCTCTAATATCCACTATTTCTTTTCTAAGTCCATCTCTTAAGGTAATCTTTGGATCGTACTGTAAAAGGGTCTGCGCTTTTGTTATATCTGCCCATGTATGTTTAGGTTCTCCATAGGTTGATCCGGTAAATTGGACGTTAATATTTTGACCAAAGGCTTCTTCTAAAATAGTTAAACATGTAAGAAGAGAGGCGCGTTCTTTCCCGCCAATATTTATCGTTTCCCCCTCAACCCCATTTGAAGATGTAACCGCTGCGATTGCTTCAACACAATCACTTATATAAGTAAAATCCCTTGTTTGTGTGCCATCTCCGTATATTTGTATAGGTTCGTTAAGAAGGATTTTGTTAATAAATCGGTGAAATGCCATATCTGGTCGTTGTCTTGGACCATAAACCGTAAATAATCGCAGGATGGTGATAGGGAATCCGTCATTCTGATAAAATACACGACATAAGTGTTCGCCGGACAACTTTGTAACGCCGTATGGAGAAAGGGGAGTTGGGTTGTCGTTTTCAGCTACTTTTCCATCTTTTTGCCCGTAAACAGAAGAAGTAGAGGTATAAATGAATTTTTTAATCGGATATTTAACACTAGCTTCTAATAATTTTTGAGTGACAAGAATGTTATTGGTGACATATAATTTGAAGTCTTCCCCCCAGCTAGTTCTAACTCCTGGAACTCCTGCAAGATGGTAAATGATATCGACCCCTTCAAGCAAAGTATCCCAATTTATTTGAAGTAAGTCTGCTTCAATAAAAGTAAATCGTGGAGAATGATGAAGGTATTGAAGGTTTCGTTCCCGTATCCATCTAGGGGTTGCTGATGGTAGGAATACATCGATACCAAGTACTTCATTTTGTGGGTTTTGAAGCAAGCGTTCACAGAGATGAGATCCAATAAAGCCTGCAGCCCCTGTGACAAGTATTTTCATGATTTTACACTCCTTTATGTTTGTAAAGAACAATAATATTTAAGGTGAAGTATTCACTGTAGCAGGGAAAGCTCTAACTCTAGAGAATGACCAATCAAGCCTATCCCTGCTATAAAGTGTTCTAAGAGTCAGCCCACACAGAAAGAATATTATTAGCGACATGCCTCCAAGTAAAGTTCTGTTCGACCAATTTCCTTCCGCGGAGCCCCATTTGCCTAATAGCCTCTATGTTAGACAACATTTTATTGAGATAGTTTGCGTATTCCAGAGGATCTTCAGGATCTTCAACAAGGTACCCGTTATCGTTTTGAACGATTTCAGGATTTCCTCCTCTAGAAGTGGTGATAAAAGGAAGTCCTGCGGCCATGGCTTCATAATGAACTCTCGCGAGAGGCTCCTCCCAAATGGAAGTACAAACGAATATATCGGCGGCACAAAACCAATTGTGTACTTCATCTGCTTGAACATATCCTGTGGTGATAACTGGTATTGGTGATCGTTCAGCTAGTGCACGAGTGTAAGCGATGTAATCACTAATCGAATCATCGCTATACCAAGCTGCTCCTACGATGACTAGTACGGCATCTGGATCTTTAACATGGGACATGGCCTTTACCAGTACGTGAGGGCCTTTATTTCTGGATAGTCGGCCAACAAATAATATCACTTTCTTTGATTCCAGATTGTATTGGGATCGAATGTTTTTTCTAGCCCGCAGTGCAGATTCAGATTCTTTCCAAGGGGCGAATCGGGATAAATCTACACCTGAATAGATAGGGCGTATTTTAGGGGCTGCTTCAGGAAAATACGCAACAATTGCCTGACCGATATATTTGCTTATGGTTATAATTGTGTCGATTTTCTCAATTGCAGCGGCTCCTTCTGCTCTACTTATTTTTTCGGGCTTAAACATATCGTTATGCATACTCAGAATAATCCGAGAGGTGGGGGCTAATTCGCTTACTGGAAGCACTAGCTTTGGACGATTGAAAATGTGGATAATATCATATTGCTCTTTTGTTTCTGAAAGAAAATTAATGATCCCCTGCATGTATATATCTAGTATGCGATTTGAAAGAATACGGACATAACGAATTCCGTTAACAACCTCTTCATTAGGTAGATCGGGATCTTCTCGACTAATAATGGTGATGTCGTGCTTTTCACTAAATAAACCAGAAACACCACATATATAAGTTTGAATAGCTCCTCCTCTAATATTAGGAACAGGGAGCATTTCAGTACATATCAATAATACTTTCATGTAATGTAATCCCTTCTTTCTATACGTTTGTATATCGATTATTCAGATTCAATGTTCTCGGGTAATAGGAAAGTAGGATTTAGTTTTTTTCCTTAGATCTAAATGAACTTTCTTCATTCTTTCTTCTAATCTTTGATAAAACACTTTCATAATCGGTACTGGCTTTTTTTAATGTCGCCTTATTAGAAGAAGATTGACTTTCCTTTATTCTTTTCAAAGTTTTGGAGAAACTATCATTAATTAATGGTTGATCTAGAAAAATCTGATTTCTTATTCGGCTGAAATCAATTTTATTTTCCAAAGAGTTACTTGGTTGATTAGATATCACTGAACGTTCTTGTTTTTTTCTTATCAACCTTGATAGACTGTTTTCTTGAGGTGGTTTCAACCTTAGCAACTGGGTCTCTTTTAATAAGGATGGAACTTCAAGGTGACGGAGGGGTTGAGTTGTTTTTTCTGCCTCGGTTTTATTCAGAAGTTTTAAACGGTTTATGTCTATTAGAGATTTTTGAATTTCTAAAATAATCTCTCTAATATTATGAACTCTATGTCCAACTGTAGTTTCACTCTTCTCCTTAGACTGGGTGGCAGTTTCTTTAGAACTAGTTGACTCAGACTCATTGGTTACAGTTGAATCAGGTTTTTGTGCTTTAACCTTAGGATGCTGATCTTCGTCAATAAGAGAATTTTGCATAACATAATCTGCTAATACCACTTCTCTTGGGTTAATGTGATAGATCTCTTCAGTTTCTGTATAATCACCCGGAGCATATTTCTCTTTGTCCTTGGCTAATTCAGACAGTACTTCCCATTTATTGGATTCTGTTTGTGTAATTCGATCCAAAATAGCATCAAGCTCTGTATTCATAAAAGTAACTGGTTCAAATACCACTTCTTTTACATGTTTATAAAATTCATTTGGAAAGGCCATGTCGATCCATAACAATTCAAATGTTTCTTGATCAATTGGATTTGCTTGGTGGTATGCATCTATAACGCCACGAATCCATTCGAGGTCCCAGGTTCCCATATCATCCATGGTACTAGTAATAATCTTTCTTAAGTCGCGAATAGGTAAATCATAAGAAACACCATCTAAATCTATAACCCAAATTCCACCAGGACCTTGTTGACCATTGGACCAGCCATAATCTTGGTGAGCTAAGCCCCAATTTGCCTCTCCTTTTGCTATCATTTTTCGATAGGCCGAATCTTTGAATCTTTTAAACATATCCAGGGCTTGTAGTTCAAATTTATCAACAACAGATAATAGGTGTGGACTAGCAACAGTTTCAGGATAGGCAAGAGCAATATCACGGAACCAACCTATTTTCTGAATCATTTTTTCATAGTATTGATCCCATCTATATAATCTGGAAGATTTGGCTGCTCCTTTTGGCGGAATATATCCTTTCGTATGGCGGTGAAATTCCCCAAGACCATAGCAAAGCGGAGCAGCTCCTTCCAAATCAATTTTGGTAACCTGCTCAAGTGGGGTTACCCAATCTGTTACAATCCATGCCTTCCCTCCGGCTTCTACATATTGGCTATTATCCTTGGTTGGTATTAGTGCGGGAACTCTCGCTCCTTGTTGAACTACATAAACTTGTGCCCCAATACTAAATAAGCTTCTTGTAGGCTGACGGTGAAGTACTTTGATACTTCGAGGACCATGATTGGTCTCAATTTTCCATATAGCTCCACCCTTATCTGGCTTAGAAGTGATAAGAGTCATATCGGAGACGGTCATATCATATTTGGATATTACTTCATACGCTAGTTGCTCTAACTCAGGTGGGACATACTGTTCTAAGTCTGCTTCACTAGTGGCTGAATCAACTAGATGGTCCCACGGTTCGATTATATAATCGTGCACATTCATTTCCTCCAATCTCAAACAATAAGGATACTTTCTTATGTATATGTCACGGATGGGTAGATTGAAAGGGACATTCGTGGAGCTTGGGTTTAGGTAAGTGCAAAAATTTGTTATGTTTAACTAACTTTTGACTGTATTCCAGGGTTTTTTTTCAATTCGAAGAAAATCAAAAGATTTTGCTACAATCAACTGTAGATGGTGATATTATTAGAAGAGATAAATTGCAACGACAAAAATCTTCTTTTTTCGTCAATTTAAGAAGGAGTTTCTATTGTTAAGCGAGAAAGTAAGAAGAATCGTATGGAATTGAAACACCGAATTTAAAAAAGTATGGGGGATATAAGGTGCCTTATCAATTAAGTAATAATTTTAGGTTGTTTTCATTGAATTCAAACCGTAAGCTCGTTGAAGAGATGACGGAGATTTTAGGTTGTAAAATGGGAATTTGTTCTGTTACACAGTTTAGCGATGGAGAAATCCAAATTCATATTGAAGAAAGTGTCCGCGGCTGTGAGGTATTTGTTGTTCAATCCACTTCGTACCCTGTGAACGATAATATTTTAGAGCTTTTAATTATGATTGATGCGTTGAAAAGAGCTTCCGCGGGTGTCATTAATGTGGTAATTCCTTACTATGCTTATGGGAGACAAGATCGTAAGGCGCGTTCACGTGAGCCAATCACGGCTAAGCTAGTAGCTAATCTGTTAGAATCTGCTGGAGCAAACCGAATTCTTACCATGGATCTTCATACTCCTCAGTTACAAGGTTTCTTTGATATCCCAGTGGAACATTTAATCGGTGTACCCGTTCTTGCACAATATTTTATGGAAAAAGGGCTAGAAGATATGGTCATTGTAGCTCCACACAACGGTAGTATCGGAAGAACTAGAAAATTAGCCAATACCTTAAATGCCCCAATTGCTCTTATTGATAAAAGAAAGCCGGAAGAAGGCGGACAAGCAACATACGATGTGATCGGGAATGTAGAAGGTAAAAATGCAATCATTATTGATGACCTCATTGATACAGGAACAACTATCACGTTTGCAGCAAAAGCATTAGCTGAACACGGTGCAAAAGCCATCTATGCTGGCTGTACACACGCAGTCTTAACAGGGAACTCCATTGAAAAAATTGAACAGTCACCAATTAAAGAACTCGTTGTGACGAACACGATTGAACAACCTGAAGAAAAACAACTTGAGAAAATCACTTGCTTATCAGTTGCCCCATTGCTAGTAGAAGCAATTGACCGAATTCATAGTGAAAAAGCGGTAAGTCCATTATTTGAATAACAGAAAAACTCTATCCACTTGCAGTATTTTCAAGTACAAAAACTTAATTAGCAAACCAATTAGCAGTCCCATTCGCAACTGAATGGGACTGCAACTTTTTGCCAAAGGCTTTTGATAAATGTAATCGCTGGCAATTGGAAAAATATCTGTTGTTATTCATTGTTGACTTTTTCGCGGAGGTATAGGAATTCATAGGCGGAGAAATTCCGGTTAATGTGTATAGTAGGGGCTAAAGAAGCAGATTTAAGCGGAAATTTTCCGATTAACTTCTTTATTTATAGCTAAATCTAAAGATTAATTTCATATAAGCGGAAAAACTACGCTTAATTTTCGGGAAATGTTGCTATTTCCCAAAATTAACGGAATTCTTCCGCTTATTTTTTTTAAGTAGTTCTAATCTTATATGAGGAAATTATAAATAAGCAGAAGAATCCATCCTTTCACCAATGAATACATATATTGTAGCACCACATATGGTAAAATTGGGAAATAATAGTGTTTGTTTTGAGACGAAAAAACGGGAGGTGGATCAATGACTGTAGACTTTACTTTTAACCTAATTACCTTCATCCTAAATCTTATAGCGTGGGTAAGTATAGGATTAATCTCCTTTCGCATCTATCAAAAAAAGAAGATCAAACTAAAAGCTTGGAAAGTTATCGTCGTTTTATACATAGGACTATTTTCATTTAATATCAATTGGCCCATGTTTGATACGGTAGTAAAGATCCCTCTATTACCACTGGGTGTATGGATATTATATTTCATTCTAAAGAGGAAAGAAGGAAGATGGGAGACATACCGATCACATGCTTGGTTAGGTTTTGGGGCGAATGTTACTTTCATAGCAACGACGTTACTTGCTGTACCGTTGCAGCATGCATTCTATCCTGAAAAGGAAGCAACTACCTATCTATCAAGTATAGAAAATGCTTCTCTGCTTCAGATTCACCCTTCTGCTACAGAGCAAAAGATCAATAAAGTAGCATTAGGGAAACAACTCCCTAATATGACGGTTGAAATGGTATATAGTCAAGATTGGTATGAAGAGACCTATATGGAAATGGAATCTAACGAACGAGATGAACGATTCCCTTATCAGCTTACAGGGGTGAACGAAAAGTGGGGCAGTGGGAAAAGCCCAGTTATTTATATTGAAGGTGATGGAAAAGGATTATTAATTAAAACAAAGGAAAAGGAGTTTTATTTTAGATCAGCCGATTCGTTTCTTGAGGAGGTCCATTGATCATGAAAAAGAAGAATATGTGGCTACTCATCGCTTTCGGTGCAGTATCACTGACAACCTTTTTAGTTTATTGGTTCCTTTTTTGGCCGCCTAAACCATTTCCCTCTAATGAGCAAATCGTTCAAGAGATTAATAGGACCTATGAAGAAGCAGAAGCAAAGGTCATTCAAGATATCTTATTTGTTGACACACATCACGTGGTTGTCCCATATATTTCAGCCAATGAGGATTATGGACTATGCTACTGGAGCTGGAGGAATCATAAATGGCAAGTCTTAATGATCGATACAAAAGGTGAACCGAAAGTGTGGAAGGTAAACGGAAATGACCCTACTTCATTCGCTATTGTTTGGAATGTGCACCCGGACGATCAGCTGCAAGCGATTCAGTTTTACTTACTTAGGAATAGAAACTATGGGATGACTGATGGGGTGGAACATTATTCTCCAAGAATTCAAATGGAAAAGGAAATCTCATTAAGAGAAAAGTCTTATGGAATATTACAATTACCAAAGGATTGGGCTCTCGTTTTAAATTCAGTATTAATGGAAGATAGAGTAGGGCAATCCAGCTTGTTCTTCAATGATTTTTTTCCTTTGCAAAGTGCCTATTTTGGATGGCTCCCTTATGACCAGTGGGGAAAAGAGGCATTTCCAAAACAAACTGTAAATGGAAATACGTATGTGGTAGATGATATTGATCAGGAGCATGTGATGATATTAAATACAGTAGATTTAGAAATCCCGAAATAAAATTTAGGAAGGATCTCTCCAGCGAAAGGCCCTTCCAGAATTTAATAAAGTTAGATCCAACCTTTTGTCTTGGCAATACTTGCTGCTTCTGTGCGATTTTTAGCTTCAAGTTTTTGAATGATTTCCGATATATAGTTCCTTACAGTTCCAGAGGAAAGGTACAGCTCTGAAGTGATCTCCTTTGTGGTTTTTCCTAAGGAAGCCAATTGTAGAATTTGCTGTTCCCGTTCGGTAAGCGGATTTTCCTCACGGATTAAGTCAAAGGTAAGCTCTGGGCTGAATATCCGTTTTCCCGTCATGCACTTTCGGATGGCATCTGCTAACTCGTCAATCTCTCCATCCTTTAACAAGTATCCATGCACCCCGCTTTTAACCGCACGCTCGAAATAGCCAGGACGAGCGAATGTTGTTAAGATAATTACTTTACTGTGAGAGCCTCTCTGTGAAAGCTGTTCAGCAACATCCAATCCACTAAGTACCGGCATTTCTATATCCATCAAGCAAACATCTGGTTTTAATCTGAGGATGGAGGAGAGTGCTTCTTCTCCATTGACCGCTTGACCAATCACTTCCATATCTTTTTCTAAATCTAGAAGGGAGCCTAGTGCACTTAATAACATTTTTTGATCTTCAGCAATAAATAATCGAATCATACAATTGCTCCTCTTTGCTCTGCTTTTTTAATAATAGGGACAATAATTTTTAACATGGTTCCATGGTGGTTTTTAAGCCCGAGCCCACCATCGATCAGAGCAAGCCTTTCTTCCATGCCTCTTAACCCATTTCCAAAGAGTTTGTTTTTCTCTATGCCCATTCCATCATCGTGAATGGTAATGTCCATTTTTTCAGTAGATTGTGAGATAGATATGGTACAATGAGTTGCTTTGCTGTGTTTTACGACGTTGGTTGCAGCTTCTCGAATGCACATGCTCACAATGTTTTGTGTAACGGGTGGGATGTGAGAAAAGTCAGACGAACCATTATATTCGTACGTAATTTCAGCAGCTCTCAAAATTTGTTGAACTTGTAATAACTCCTCAGCGATCGTAATGGTTCTCATATCGGATACAAGCTCACGGACTTGCTTTAGAGCCGTCCGTGAAGTGACTTCCATTTCTTTAGCTTCCTTACGAGCACGATCGATATCTACTGCGACTAGTCTTTGAACTAGCTGACTTTTTAGAGTCAATAATGACAAGGTATGCCCAAGTGTGTCATGAAGATCCCTAGCAATACGCACCCTTTCTTCACGCTTCACTAATTCTTCAATATGCTGGTTTGCTTTTTCAAGCTTCTGTTCCAGCTCCATTCTTCGATTCATGGAGCGAATCCCAAATGGTGAAATGAACATTATGATCAGAAAAGGAACGAAATAAAGAATGTCTTTTGTAAAATGGATGTTACCTATGACAAAATGATAAACAAAAGGAGCTAATAAGACAGCAATTAGACTATAAAATGCTCGTTTAAATTTCACCTTTTCCCGGTAATACCCAATAAAGTTAGCTGGGAAGAATCCTAGAAATATATGATTTAAGTCGTAGAAACAACTAAAAATGAGAATAATCAACATTTGAACAGTTAGCCAATAAGTGAATTCCCTTTTTCCAGTTGTAAAATAGAGCTGCCGGTAGGTAATTAAAAACAGGAGTACCAATCCGAAACCAATGATTTGCTTCGTCCCAGTTTCCCCAAGTAAATAGTTAATCGGAAAAAGAACATAAATCAAAAATATGTAGGGGAAAAAGCCAAATTGCTTTGGAAAGATCCCGATTGACTTTTTCATATTTCATCACACCGCTTCTTGTTTACTTCGTATATACTTCGATAGTAACATGAACAAAGCAAGATAGGCGACCAATATCAGAAAATTTTTCCAATTGGGCATTCCGCCTTGGACAATCTCCCATGCACCACTCCCAAAATGAAAAGCGGGAAGTGATTTTCCAATTGTTTGCATCATCTCTGGCATGATCTCTAGTGGCATCCACATTCCGCCTGTAACCGCAAGAACCATGTATAACACATTGCTAATACCAGCGGCTGTTTCTACTTTTTTCATTAAACCAATTAATGTTCCAATAGCTAGGAAGGGTAAAGATCCGAATAAAATCCATATTCCGCTAGCAATCCATTCAAACGCAGAAAGGGATACGCCATTAATGATAGCACCGGAGGCAAAAATAACTGTAATGGAAAGCATATGAATGAAGGTTTGACCAACCATTTGAGCCGCAAAATATACACTTTGTGATAGTGGCGTCATGCGAATATACTTAGACCAGCCTTCTGCTCGTTCTTGAACCATTCGGATCCCGAGAGTCATAATGCTAGAACCCATGACGCTGAATACAGTCATGGACATTAAATAATGAGCGTCCCATGCCGAAGGATTTTCTGGATTCGTATTGACTACATTTGTGAAAATATAGTAAAAGATAATCGGCATGACTAAAGACCAAAAGAGAAAATACTTATTTCTCAGTATTCGTTTGATCTCCATTTTGCATTGCAACAAGAATATTTTCATTCTATATAACCTCCTTATTTGTACTGGTCAGCTGTTCAAAAGCATCTTCCAATTTTCCACGTTCGATTTGTATATCATGAGCGCCAAGCTTTTCTTGAAAGATAATCGCTAATACTTTGTCCGCGTTCGTCGAATTCACATAAATTCGACCGTTGTTTCGGGTGATTTGTTGAATTTCTGGATATTGATACAATTTTTCGAATGACATGTCAGAATCTAAGCTGAATGAAACGGTTTGGTTTGTTATCTTTGATTTAATTTCCGACGGTGTCCCATCAGCCACAATCTTTCCATCTTTAAATAGAAGAATCCGCTGTGCTGCATCATCCGCTTCCTGCAAATAGTGAGTAGAGAAAAGAATCGTCTTTCCTTGTTTGGCTAGGGCACGGATGGTTTGCCAAAACCGGTTTCTTGATGAGATATCCATACCTACAGTTGGTTCGTCAAAAATGATGAGATCGGGATTTCCGGCAAGTGCAAGGGCAAAGCTCACTCGACGCTTTTGACCTCCTGATAATTTTTCGGCCTGTGTTTTTAAATCTTGCTCAGTCAGACCGGTTAATTCAATAAGGTCCTTAAGCGAGCGAGGACTAGGGTAATAGCTTCGAATAAGTGTGAGTATTTCGTGAATCTTCAAGCCGGGCATCATACTTACTTCCTGCATCATCACACCAATTTTCTCACGTACAGTCTTGTTTTTGGGGTCCTGTCCAAGGATGTGGATGTCACCCGTTGATGGCTTTAGTAAACCTAATATTATGGATATCGTAGTTGTTTTTCCTGCTCCATTCGGTCCTAGAATGGCCACTATTTCTCCCTTATTTATTGAAAAATTGAGATGGTTAACAGCTGTCTTTTGCTGGAAAGATTTTGATACATTAGTCAAGCGAATGGCCTCGTTCATATTTGAACACCTCCTGATTTGATACATTCATTGTATAATCATGGAAAAGGTTATTTTAGTAAGTGATGTCATGAAAATCAGATGACAAATGTCATTTTTGCAAAGGTTCTTGAGCCTTATAGGAAATCATTTTAAAATGAAGGATATAAATGACGCAGATAAAGGTGAAGATATGATACACAACTATGCAGGTGAAACGATCAGTTACAATATAAATGTTAAAAAACGCAAATCAATTGGAATTTCTATTGATGCTTATGGAAATATTGAGGTCCAGGCTCCAAAAGGAACACCCAATGATTATGTGCTTCAATTTATCGAAGAAAAATGGGACTGGATTCAAGAGAAGTCTAAGGAAATGAAGGATAGAGCGCTTGGACCGCAGGAAAAGGTGTATGACCATGGTGAAAGTTTTCTTTATTTAGGGAACACCTACCCCATCCAAATCTTTCACGACGTCAGTCTTACGCAGAATCATGTGAAGTTCGAAAATCATAAATTGCATATCTATGTAAAAGAGTTAGAGGAAGAAATAATCAGACAGGCATTAAAGCGTTTCTACTATCAGCAATGTAAGACAATAGTAGAGAAGAGCATCAAGTCTTATCAAAGCAACTTTAAAATAAAGCCCAAGGGGGTCCGCATTAATGACAGCAATCGAACGTGGGGAACTTGTGATTCTAATCAGCAGTTAACTTTTAACTGGAAGCTTTCGATGGCACCACAAAAGGTAATCGATTATGTAGTTGTGCACGAAATGTGCCATATGTTGCATTTAAATCATGATCGTTCTTTTTGGAGACTAGTTGGGAAAATGATGCCTGATTATAAGGAACAAGAAAATTGGCTAGCTTTTTCGAGTTGGAAAATGACTGTGTAATAAGGTGAGAGTCTTCTTTTATGAAGGCTCTTTTCTTTTGTCATGAATATGGCGTGTTGTCCGCTTTATTATCAGGAAAAAAATAGAAGATTATGACACCATAATCGATTTAGAATCGTAGTATAGGTGAATTGTTCGTATCAGCATATAGAAGTTCCTTATCGAAATGGGGGAGGCACAAATGAATGCTAAAGAAATAAGTAATATGAGGTTAAAGCAGTTACTTGTGAGCAATATTCTTATATTTTCAAGTGTAATATTATTTTTCACTGTAGTTAAGATCGCTTCCATATCAGTCTCTCAATTTACCTTCGTTGTGGGCATAATTTTGGCACTTCAAGGAATTGTTGGGCTTGTAAGAGGTGACACAACCAAGTCAGTGATCCCCATTTTTGAAAAGGTAGCCGTTTATGAAAAGGGGAAAATGGGAAGTGAATGGTACAAAGAAAGGAAAACCAATTTTATTTGGAATATCATTCTAGGTGGCTTTATGTTTATGCAATCCTACTGGAACCGTCGTATGCCGGAGCAATCCTTTGAATGGGAGATCGCCTTTTTAATTACCGTTCTATTTATCATTCTATTAGTGATTAATATCGCTTCTATCATTCGTTTTCGTAAAATTGACACCTCCATAAATAGTACGGAATTTAAAGGTTATACGCGAAAATCAAACGCAATAGGAGTGGCAATAGGTATTATTCTCGCTATAATCCTTGGTGTAATCACCTTATCTTTTGTTTTTCTATAAGATAGCTAAGCGGCAAAGAAGGAATCCTTGCCGTTTAGCATCTTTACGTTTGGATGACCTTCCAATTATGATTGACGGTAGCTTTTACTATTCCATTCTTGGAAAAATAATTAGCAAGCAGTTCAGTCATGTCGGTTTGAATTTCCCTGATGACTTTCTTTCCTTTATACATAGAATAGTTTCCTCCACCGGTGGCTCGATAATTATTCATGACCACGTGATACCTTTGCTTCAGGTTCAAAGCTTCCCCATTCTTCATAAGAGAAACAATCCGTTCACCAACTGGTTTTCCCACGTCGATTGTGTATTGAATACCTTCCCACATATCGTAATTATAATGCTGTGGCTTTGGGTCAATGAAATGGGGATTCACGGCTATTTCTCCCTGATCGTTCACAATAAAATAAGTGGCGCTTTTTTCTAATCCGTCCTTTATATCCTGACCTGATAGCTCTATGACCATCAACGTATTTGGATAGATATAATTTGAAACAATATCTCTCATCGTTACGTTTGTTGGAAGGCCCATGACATGATTACTGAACAGAGCCGTGTTTGAGATATCAACGTTACTTGCTTCCATCTGTACATGGTTGATAAATTCTACGAAAGGATGTTCTTTTATACGAGCAAGAAAGGGATCTTTTATGATCATATCTCCTTGAATATGTCCGATGGGTTGATCGAGCCATGCTTGCGTTTTCTCTTCGTAAGGTAGAATCAATCGCAATATCTCCTCATCTTCTTTCCATTCCTTAACCGGAACAAGAGAGGCTTTTTTAGAAAGACACTTCCATTTATGATTTTGATCCATGGTAAACTCTATATCAACCTGCCCCATATAAGCTCCAAAGTTTCCAGGTTGAACGATGGTTACACCGTTTAGCTCATCGGCCAACAAGCGGTGTTGATGTCCCGTTAATAACACATCCATACCTTCTACTTCATGGCATAGTTGATAGGCTTGGTTTTCACCTGTGATTGCTTCGGTTGGTTCTCCCGTTTTTAGGTTTCTTTCAAAGCCGCCATGATAGGAAACAACGAAAAGATCAGGTTGTTCGTTTTCCTTAATGTGAGGAATCCACTTTTTAGCGCTTACCACAGCATCCTCAAATTCTAATCCTTCTATATTTTCTGCTTTTTCCCAGTTTGGGATATAAGGGGTGGTTAAACCTAAAATGGCCACCTTTATGCCTTCTGGGAGTATTTTTATGGTGTAGGGTTTTCCAAAAAAGGGTTCTTTTGTTTGATTGTTAAGTATATTGGCAGATAAAATGGGAAATTGAGCTTCAGAGACGCTTTGTTTTAAAGTAGACAGGCCATAGTTGAACTCGTGGTTTCCAATGATAGCTGCATCATAATGTAGTTGGTTAAAAGTTAGAATCACGGGATTGGGTAGATGACTTTGCTTTTTTACATAGTGATAGGTTAATGGTGTACCTTGAATGCTATCACCATTATCAATGAGAAGGAGGTTTTCTTCCGTTCTACGGAGGTGTCGGATATAGGAAGCGATTTTGGCTAAACCAATGGATTCGTATGTATTGGTTCCATATAAAATAGGGAAGATCTGTCCGTGGGTATCACTAGTTTCTACTATCGTAAGTTTTGCGTATTTATTCTGATTCATGACGCTCGCCCCTTTCCCTTTCATGGTGTCATTATACAGAAAAAGGTGCTTGACCACAAAGGTCAGCACCAATTAGATTATTGCCAGTCTGTATGAAAAATTCCCTCCCGATCATTTCGCTCATACGTATGTGCTCCAAAATAATCACGTTGGGCTTGTAAGAGATTCGCATGTGAACGACCGGTTCGATAGCTATCATAGTAGGTGAGGGAAGCACTTAAACAAGGGAAGGAGATTCCTGATTGAATACCCTCACAAACGATATTTCTTAATCCTTGTTGGTATTTCTTTACTTTCTCAGCAAAGAAAGGAGCAACAAGCAAGTTAGAAAGATGATGATTTTCTTTATAAGCTTCACTAATGACGTTCAGGAACTCGGCTCGAATGATACAGCCACCCCGGAAAATAAGTGCAATATCTTCTAATGGAAGATTCCAATCATACAGCTCTGAAGTCGCTTTATACTGGTTGAAGCCTTGAGCATATGCACAAATCTTCCCCATATATAAGGCTTGACGGACATATTCAATATAGATATCCTTGTTCCGTTTCAAGTGAAGAGTGGATGGACCTTCTAACATTTCTTCGGCAGCCACTCGTTCTTCTTTTAAAGAAGAGACATAACGAGCAAACAGGGATTCCGTAATGATAGAGGTAGCAATGCCATTGTCAATCGCTTGAATACTCGTCCATTTACCTGTTCCTTTTTGACCGACCTTATCTAGAATCACATCAATCAGTGGGAGTCCTGTTAAATCATCTCTTTTTCTTAAAATCTCAGTGGTGATTTCGATTAAGTAACTCTTCAATTCTCCTTGATTCCAAGTTTCAAAGATATCAGCAATTTCATCCACAGATAAAAGCAGGATATCTCTTAAAAATGAATACGCTTCGGTAATAAGTTGCATATCGGCATACTCAATTCCATTATGGACCATTTTTACAAAATGACCAGAACCCTTTGGTCCAATATATACACAGCAAGGAGTTCCATCTACCTGTGCAGCAATCTTTGTC
Source organism: Robertmurraya sp. FSL R5-0851 (assembly GCF_038002965.1). Classification (NCBI taxonomy): domain Bacteria; kingdom Bacillati; phylum Bacillota; class Bacilli; order Caryophanales; family Bacillaceae; genus Robertmurraya; species Robertmurraya sp. FSL R5-0851. The sequence continues at coordinate 805,657 of NZ_JBBOOE010000001.1, forward strand.
AGAATTGGTGCGACCTTATCGTACACTTCCTGGTCTCCACCTGGCATGATGGAGGGGCCTGTTAATGCCCCAACTTCTCCACCAGAAATTCCAATTCCTAGGTATCCAATACCTCTAGTTTTTAGGTCCTGATATCTGCGTTCGGTATCTTCGTAGTGGGAGTTTCCACCATCCATGATAACATCGCCTGCTTCAAGATAAGGAAGCAAGGCTTGAATCACAGAATCAATCGGAGCACCCGCAGTGACCATAAGAAAGATTTTTCTAGGCGTTTCTAACGATTGAACAAAATTTTCAATTTCATAGAAAGGGTGGATAGACTGACCATCTAGTTTTTGAACAAGCTGATCAGTTAAGTCCCTTGTATAATTGTAGACGCTTACTTTCTCACCGTTATTTGCCATGTTTAAGGCGATATTGCTTCCCATGACTCCTAATCCAATGACACCAATGGTATTGTACATCTAACTTTCGACTCCTTTTAAACAAACAAGCTTAGTAATAAAATAAATCCTAATCCAGCTACAGAAATAATCGTTTCTAGCAATGTCCATGTAGCAAATGTTTCTTTCATACTTAAACCAAAATACTCTTTAAACATCCAGAAGCCCGCATCGTTTACGTGAGAAGCAATTAAGCTACCAGCACCAGTTGCTAGTACGACTAATGCAAGGTTTACATCCGTTTGACCAAGCATTGGAATGACTAATCCAGCTGTTGTTAGTGCGGCTACAGTAGCAGATCCTAATGAGATACGTAGAATCGCTGCGATGATCCATGCTAGTAAAATCGGTGATAAAGAAGTTCCCTTGAACAATTCAGCTACATAGTCACCTACGCCACCGTTGATTAATACTTGCTTGAAGGCACCGCCTCCACCAATGATTAATAGCATCATTCCAATGTGTGAGATAGCAGTTGTACAAGAATCCATCACGTTTTTGATTGGGATTTTTCTAGCTAATCCCATGGTATACACGGCAAATAATAAGGAAATTAACATCGAAGTACCTGCATTACCGATAAAGCGGATCATTGCTAGGAAACTATTATCCTCAAAGCCCATTGTTTTTTGAAGCAAAGTGATAATTGTAGCAATTGACATTAAAATTACTGGAAGTAAAGCGGTAAATACACTAATACCAAAACCAGGTGTGTCCTCAAGCTTAAATGTTTTTTGTTCTCCTAATGAAGCAATATTACCTGTTTTTGTAAATGAGGCTGGAACTAACTTCTTTGCAATCTTAGTGAATACTGGTCCAGCTAAGATAACGGTTGGAATAGCAATAATGAAACCATAAAGTAACACTTCACCAATATTTGCCCCATACTCACCAGCAATAACGGTTGGTCCTGGATGTGGAGGTAAGAACCCGTGTGTTACTGATAAAGCAGCTGTCATTGGAATACCAAGATACAGAATAGAGATCTTTAATTGTCTTGAAATCGCAAATACAATCGGAATTAATAAAACTAATCCTACTTCAAAGAATAAAGCGACACCGATAATGAATGAAGCGGCTACAACAGCCCATTGAATATTTTTCTCACCAAATTTGTTTACTAGGGTCATCGCAATTCGTTGTGCGCCACCAGAGTCTGCAATCAATTTACCTAACATCGCACCGAGTCCAAAGATTAATGCTAAGTGACCGAGCGTACCACCTAAACCTGCCTCAATGGTCGTAACGATTTCATCTAATGGCATACCAAGTGCTAAAGCAACCCCGAATGAAACGATGATTAATGAAATAAATGTGTTTAATTTTAACCCCATGATCAAAATAAGTAATGCAATAATTCCTACTCCGACGATAACTAATGGCATCGTAGTTTCCCCCTAAAATAATTTATTTTTGTATTAAGCCTCTTTGATAATTGGCAATTTGTTTATATTCATTTTCCAGCACTCTTGATAAGTTAATGAAAATCGGCAATAGCTGTCTATATTCTTTTACCGCCTCTTCATTCGGTGTGTGTTTGTAAGTGCTGCCAATCATTTCAGAAGCAATTTCAAATGACTCAATTTTTCCTGTTGCAAGTAAGCCTAAAATACAGGCTCCTAAGCATGAACTTTCATAGCTTTCTGGAACGACTAATTCAGATTCGAAAATATCAGACATCATTTGACGCCATACATTTGATCTAGCAAATCCTCCCGTTGCTTGAATACGAGTAACAGGACCCTCCATACATTCCATTAGAGCTAGAAAAACCGTGTATAAGTTGTAGATGACGCCCTCTAGAGCTGCACGAATCATATGCTCCTTTTTATGTGAGAGTGTTAAGCCAAAGAAGGATCCACGAACATCTGGATTCCAAAGTGGTGCCCGCTCACCTGCTAGGTAAGGATGGAAAAGCAAGCCGTCAGCACCTGGTCTGACGCGTTCCGCAATCTTCGTTAATACTTCGTATGGATCAATTCCTAGTCTTTTGGCTGTTTCAATTTCTGAAGAAGCAAATTCATCACGAATCCAGCGAAGAATCATTCCACCATTATTTACTGGCCCACCAATAACCCAGTGATTTTCTGTTAGTGCGTAGCAGAAAATTCGTCCTTTTTCGTCGGTCTGTGGCTTCTCAATAATCGTTCGAATGGCACCACTTGTACCAATCGTGACAGCGATTTCACCTTTGCGAATGGCATTCACTCCAAGATTGGAAAGTACCCCATCACTGGCCCCTATGACAAAAGGAGTTTTGGTATCTAGCCCCATTTGCTTTGCAAAGTCAGGATGAATGTCGCTGAAAACTTGTGTGGTTGGGACCAATTGTGACAGTTGATCTCTCGTTACACCTGCAATCGATAAAGCCTCCTCATCCCAATCCAGGGTCTGAAGATTCATCATGCCCATGGCAGAGGCGAGGGAATAATCAACCACATACTGGTCAAATAGCTTTTTGAAAACATATTCTTTTATCCCGATGTATTTCTTTGCTTTTGTAGCAATTTCAGCGCGATCATTCGTGATCCAAGCCATTTTACTTAATGGTGACATCGGATGAAGAGGTGTTCCTGTGCGTTTATACACTTCATGACCATTCAGTTCGGTTTTAATCTTATGCGTCCATGCTTCACTTCGATTATCCGCCCATGTGATACATGCCGTAAGAGGCTGGTCATTTGAATCGATAGCAATCACGCTATGCATCGCACTGCTGAATGAAACAAACGATATATTTTTTTGTGGGTTTTTCTTTGTGATGTTTGAAATGGCTTTCAAAACTGCTTGGAAAATTTCTTCTGGATCTTGTTCTGCTGTTGAAATATTGGGTGTGTAGAGAGGGTAGCCAAAATTCTCTGTTTGAATTACTTCACCTTTTTCAGTAAAAAGAACAGCTTTCGTACTGGTTGTTCCTATGTCTACACCTAACATATAGCTAGTCATTTTCCTTCTCTACTCCTTTAGAAAGCATTTGTTGTGACATCCAGAGATCATCTACTTTTCCTTGAACATCATCAAAATTTTGATGTAACGATTGAACCATGAGGGTTCTTTCCTTCGTTTGAATGGCTTCAATATATAATTCATGGTTTTTTATAATTCGATCAAAGTCTTCGTATTTTTCCTGGAAACGCGCTCTCATCGATAAAAGAATGAGGCTTTCCATGACGGGTCTTAAATTGTTCCATATCATTAGCATGTACGAATGGTTGATGGAACGAATAATGGTTTCATGGAATAGGAGATCCTGATAAGAGAACTCATCTGCATCTTGATACTTAATCGCGACTTTCATCATTTCGAGGATCTTGCTAAGTTCCTTTACTAATTCAGTCACATCCATTTTTACTAATCGTTCAAACACGAACGTTTCAATAAGTAAACGAACATCATATATTTCTTCGATTTCTTTTTCAGTTAATCCAATGACAACAGCACCCATTCGTTCTAGTCGGATGATGTTTTCTGATGCAAGTACTTTTAATGCTTCACGAACAGGTGAACGACTCACAGCAAAATCTGCAGCTAATTTATTTTCGGAAATAATGGCACCGCTTTCAATCAAACCAGAAATAATTCGCATTCTAAGCTCGCATGTCACGCGATCGCCAGCTGAAGCCTTGGAGAGCCATTTTGATGGATATAAAAATTTGTTAGATGTGGTCATTTCTACACCTTCCTGTTAATCAAGTATACTTGTATACAAGTATAATAAACTCTATCATTTAATTTTGCAAGCGCTTTTACAAAAAGAATAACTGGAATAAATATCAACTTAGGTGGTTATACCTTGGGGACAGGGAAAACAAAGATTTATTTTTAGGATCAAGAGAATATGAGATTGCCAGGTAGGAGGTCTGAACTGAAAGGGTGTCTGAATGAGGAGGTGATTCGGACAAGAACAGGTGATAGAAGGAGAACAGAGTCCGAATGAAGAGGTGATTTGGACAAGAACAGGTAATAGAAGATGAACAGAGTCCGAATGAGGAGGTGATTCGGACGAGAACAGGTGATAGAAGTAGAGCAGAGTCCGAATGAAGGGCTCATTCGGACAGGAACAGGTGATAGAAGTAGAGCACAGTCTGAATGAAGAGTTGATTTGGACAGGAACAGGTGATAGAAGTAGAGCACAGTCCGAATGAAGAGTTGATTCGGACAGGAACAGGTGATAGAACCAGAGCACAGTCCGAATGAAGAGTTGATTCGGACAGGAACAGGTGATAGAAGGAGAGGAGAGTCCGAATGAGAAGTTGATACGGCCAGGAACAGGTAATTGAAGGAGAGCAGAGTCCGAATGAGGAGTTGATACGGCCAGGAACAGGTAATAGAAGGAGAGGAGAGTCCGAATGAGAAGTTGATACGGACAGGAACAGGTAATTGAGGGAAAACAGAGTCCGAAAGAAGGGCTCATTCGGACAGGAACAGTCAGCAGGGCAGAACTGTGTCCGAATAAGCCTAGATTTAGGACTCAATATTGATTTTTCATAGATAATAAGTATCTTTAGTTTTTCCACAAGAGCTATAATTCTTTATTAATATCCTTGAAATGGTTTTCTTACTTAAATCAACTTTGCACCAATCATAAATGGCTTGAGTCGTAATTTTTTGTTCAGGAAATAGAAGTTTATATTCTTGCACGTTCCTTAAAACACCTAGATTAATTTTTTCTAGTTCTCCACACTTTTCACATACATAATCTTGGTGTTTGACGGATAAGAAAAAAGAGAAACAAGTTTTACAATATATTCCTTTTTGTAATTGATTGTAGTCATATTTTGGTAAAGTGGTGAATGGGTTTTTCGGTTGATGAAGTGAGAGTAATTTTTGAGCCAGATGCTTATGTCCATCATTTAACTTTGATGGAGTTCGATTTAAATCTTTTAAAAAGCGATCAACTTGAGTGGGTAAAATAAGAGGCTGATCCATTGGGGCTTGATACAAGGTGAACTCAGGGTTAATAAAGATCACAGAGGATTCAATAAGGTAGTTTAGTTTGAGGAATTGAAGCAATTGGCGGAAGAGAGTAGAACTTCTTTTTAACTGAATTACAGGATTTTTATATTCCCGTTTAGAAGTTACTGAGTAAAGCTTGTCCGATTCTAGGTAATAATCGCCTTGAAAATTTTTTATATCCAACAGGTAAATAGATGCCTGGGTAATAATAACTGAGTCAATTTGAAAATAGGAGTTATTGATTTCAAGCAGCAGGTCACTTAATACATACCTTTCTTCTTGGAGATTTTTTATTAGTTGGTCAAATTTCATCTCTCCCGCAAATCCCTTTTCAAGAATAGAATAATGAAACTTTGCCTTCTCTGTTAACTCCATACGTGTGTTTAATGATCGTAAAGTAAGTAACTCATCTGATTCGGTTCGACATTTCAGAAACATAATCAACTTCCTTTCTTCATTTCTAATCCTATTCTATAAAAAATTTTAAATCCTCCCTTTAATAGATTTGAACATTTACAGAACATTAACCAAATTTTTACCCCAACCCGGTTTTTGTTGGTGCTTAGATTTGCGACAATTATGAATGCGAATTTATCCTACATAAGTGATTCAACCAAAACAAATCCTATATTTGGGAGGTAAGTATATGTTAAAGTCAAAAGCAATTCTTGGGTTGGCAATGGTAGGTGGGGTATTAGTAGGAACACTACAGTTAAGTGGTACACCTGTGCTGGCAAAAAATGAGACACCAATACTTCACACAGAAAGTATCAACGGGAAGCTGAGCTATATCGGAAACTACCAGACCGGAATGAGCAACAAAGATGGTGGAATTGCCGAAATCGTAAAATACAACAAAGACAATCAAAAAATGTATCTCGTAAACGGTGCAGCACAATCAGTAGATATCGTTAGCATAGCGAATATGACATCCAACAATAAAACAGAATTCAAGATCGATACTCGCCTTGATATTGCTGCGATGGGACAGGCACATGGATTTACGAGCGGTGATATAACTAGTATTGATATCAATACAAGCGAAAAAATAATCGCGATCGCTGTACAAGGGGTGACGTACCAGGATAATGGAAGTATTGTCATATTGAATTATGACGGAAAGTACATAAAACATTTCGAAGCGGGCGTACAGCCAGACATGGTTACTTTTTCTCATGACTTTAAATACTTATTGTCTGCCAATGAAGGGGAGCCGCGGGAAGGGTACTCGGCAGCAGGAGTAATGGATCCAAAAGGTTCCATTACCATTATTGATATAAAAAAGGGTGTAAACAAAGCAACAGCTCAAACAATTGGTTTTGACAAGTTTGACTCCCAAGAGGCAAGAGCTACGCTTGTGGAAAATGGGGTATTATTGAAGCCTGATGCGGCCCCTTCTGTTGACTTAGAGCCTGAGTACATATCTGTTTCTGATAACAGTCGTTACGCATATGTATCTCTTCAGGAAGCTAATTCGGTAGCGACCATCGATTTAAAAACTCAAGAGATTATAAGTGTGAAAGGGCTTGGGTTTAAGGATCATAATGTAGAAGAAAACGCTCTTGATGCATTAAAGGATGGCCAAGTTAACCTCACCACCCAAAATTTATATGGCACCTACATGCCTGATGGAATTGACTCGCAAAAAATCGGTGGCAAGCGGTATCTCTTTACGGCAAACGAAGGCGATGGAAGAGAATGGGGGGAGTATGAGGATACAGGGTCTTATACATTCCCTGGCACCTCTTTTAAAATCGATACCATATTGAATACGGAAAGAGACGGACTTGAGGCTGATAAAACGTATATTTATGGTAGCCGTTCTTTTTCCATTTGGGATGCAGACACGATGGAGCAAGTCTATGATAGTGGAAGTGATTTTGAAAGAATAACAGGTGAGCTTTATCCTGAAGCCTTTAATTCGTCCAATAATAAAACAGAACTAGATTCTCGTAGTGGCAAAAAAGGGCCAGAGCCAGAAGATATAAAAGTGATGAAGGTAAATGGCAAAACATTCGCCTTTATCGGATTAGAAAGAACGGGCGGCATCATGATGTATGATGTCACAAATGTGCAAAAGGTAAAGTTTCATGACTATGTGAACTTAAGAGATTTCTCAGGTACAGATGTATCATCAAGTGGTGATCTCGCACCAGAAGGGCTCTGCTTGGTAGAAGCAAAGAATAGCCCAACTGGGAAGCCATTAATGCTCGTGGCGAACGAAGTATCTGGTAATGTAAGGGTTTTTGAAATCAATGGAAGATAAGTTTACTAAAAACAGAGACCTTCTTGTAAGGTTTCTGTTTTATTTTGTAAGAATAATGAAACTTATCAGAATAATATCTGTTAGATTTTCTTACAGAATTGTTGGTCGTCTGAGAAAAGGGTGATATTGTTGTTTCTATAGAAAATGACCATATAAAGAGAGGATTACAATTGACATGGTAATGAGTCTCACCTTAGATCAGGTAACAAATCTAACGTATGAACATCTTGCGATAATCAAAAACATGTCTACTAATCTTCAAGTAATAGCTGATATTTCTCAAGCAGATGTATTTATCGACTGTTTATTACCCGGGGGTAAAGAAGCCATTGTGGTGGCTGAAGCCAATCCGAATACTGCAACTTCATTATATAAGAAAAGCGTGGTTGGACAGGTGGCAGTAGAAGAAGCGGAACCAGGAGTCCTATTTAGTTTGAAAAATGGGAAACCGGTCATTGGTTCAAGGGGAATATCTCAGGAAAACATCGTCATGCAGCAGGATATTGTCCCTATTATAGATAGTGATGGAATGACGATAGCTGTTTTAATAAAAGAGCGGGACATTTCAGAAATCATACGAAATGAACGAAAAGTAAAGTCCTTAATGGAAACAACTAACAGTCAAGAAAAGGAAAGATTGGTGCAGTCTCTTGTCGTGCAAGAAATTCACCATCGTGTAAAAAATAACTTACAGGTTATCTCAAGTCTACTACGACTACAAATGAGAAGATCTCCTTCACAAGAGGTAAGGGAAGTTTTTGAAGATAGTCTTTCGCGAATTGCAAGTATGGCGCTTGTTCACAATTATTTAGCAAAGGATGGCTTAGATGAAGTAGATGTCAAATTTGTAATGGGGCAAATTGCGACACTACTAGTCTCTTCATCATCTATTCCAGGACAGGATATTCAAGTTTCTGTTCAGGGAGAAACATTATTTTTACCATCAGACAAGGCTACGTCTCTTGCGCTTGTTGTTAATGAATTGATCCAGAATGGGTTAAAACATGCTTTCCATTCTCGTGAAAATGGAAAAATAGACATTTCCATTAATAGTAGAAAGCAAATGGTCTATATCATTGTATCTGATGATGGTTCGGGGATGGCAGAACAGTCCGATGATCAACCTTCATCCTCCTTGGGATTACAGTTGGTAAGAATGCTAGTTGAAGAGGAGTTAGAGGGAGTGATATCTTTCTTTCCTTCAACTCGAGGGACAAAAGTGTCGATTATGTTTCCAATCATAGATAGGGTGATAAAATGATTCAAGAAAAAATACTTGTAGTTGATGATGAACCCATTACGAGGATCGATATTAAAGAAATTCTTCAATGCAAAGGGTACGTGGTGGTTGGAGAAGCAAAAAATGGGGAAGAGGCGGTAGAGAAAGCATATGCTTTGGAACCAGACCTCATAATAATGGATGTGAAAATGCCGAAAATGGATGGAATCAAGGCTTCGTCTATTATAAAAGGATTCTCAAATACCTCCATTCTTCTTCTCACAGCCTTTAGTCATGATGAGCTTATTGATCAGGCGAAAGAGGTTGGCATAAATGCCTATATCGTCAAACCAATCACAGAAAAAGACCTTATCCCTGCTGTTGAAATTGCTCTGTTTCAGCGACAACAAAGCCTTCGCTTACATAACAAGATCGGGAAATTAGAGCAACAAATGAAGGATCGAAAACTGATTGAAAAGGCGAAAGGTAGTTTAATGGCACAATTAGAATGTACCGAGGAGCAAGCTTATCGCCATATGCAAAAAGAGAGCATGGAAAAACATATTCCGTTAGCTAAATTAGCTGAGAGCATGCTAGAGAAAAGTAAATAAACATCCAAAGCAACGGCGCTTTGAATTAATTTCACCATCTTTTTATTGGAGGGGAATTGATTTAAGGCGCTTTTTATTTTTCAGGGGGGTGGAGAAGTTGGGAAATTGGATCACAAGTATCGGACTAGATATTGGAACCAGCACCACAAAATTTATTGTAAGTCATCTATCAATTGCGGAACAAGGTAGTCCTTTTCATTTGCCAACCTCTCAAATTATTGACCGTACAGTTGTGTATGAAAGTTCCATCTACACAACCCCCTTAACATCCAATCAAGATATTGATATGCCAAGTTTGGCGACCATTCTTTCAAAGGAATATGAGCAATCTGGTATTCATTTTAAGGATGTTAAAGCGGGGGCCGTCATTATTACAGGTGAAACCGCGAGAAAAGAAAATGCGGAAAAAATTATTAACTATTTAGCTGACCGAGCGGGGGATTTTGTCGTTGCCACAGCAGGGGCAGACCTAGAAGGCATATTAGCTGGAAAGGGTTCTGGTGCAAAGGAGCGTTCAGAAGAAATTGAAGGAATTGTTGCCAATGTGGATATAGGGGGAGGAACGGCCAATGTTGTTCTGTTTGAAGCTGGTCGAACACTTCAAACCTTCACCTTTCATCTAGGCGGAAGACTAATCCGAATCAATGACCAAGAGGAAGTCGAGTACATTTCGGAATACCTAAGGCCCTGGCTGGAAGCGAACCACTTTTCCACTCAAACAGGTGGAGGCATTACATTTAATGAGCTGAAGAATATTTGTACACGTATGAATCAAAGCTTGATTTCCTTTCTCTCTGGTGAGCCAAAATATCATGCAGGTTTGTTGCTTCTTGAACCAATGAATCAACCACTCCCGCCAATAAATGAGGTGATTTTTTCCGGTGGGGTTGGACATATGATGGCTGAGAAAGAGCCCGTTCAGATGAGTGAGGTGACAACGTTTGGTGATATCGGTCCGTTACTTGCTTCCACACTATGGAAGGAAAGCAAGGTGTCGGGATTAAACATAACTGAGGCGAAGGAAACGACAAGAGCAACTGTCATTGGAGCAGGTATGCAAAATACGGAATTAAGTGGGGCGACGATCTATGTTCATGAAGACCTGTTACCCCTTAAAAATCTTCCAATCGTACGAGTCATGGTAGACACACTAGACTTCAATACCGTAGCTTTTTCCAACCAGCTAGATGATGTAATGAAACAAGCGAGAAAGCTTTATGAAGTGCAGGATCCACCATTAGCTCTAGGTTTATTAGGAAGAGAGTACTGCTCTTATCAAACGATGAAGTCTATGACCAATACCATTTATCAACTCTACCATCACCATTTCCCGAATGCTACTTGCCTTGTCGTCATTTGTGAAAGGGATATAGGAAAGGCGCTCGGTCAATCGTTAAAGAAGACGAGTCATGAAGGAATGCAAATTATTTGTATCGATCAGGTAGATTTTCTACACGGAGATTATATTGATTTGGGATTACGCATAGCGGGGGAAGCGATCTCTCTATCAGTGAAAACTCTAGCTTTTGGATAACGAGGAGGAACCTAGCATGTATAGAAAAACCACTTTATATGGACTCACCTATGAGTTTCATAGCTTAAAAGAAATCATGGCAAAAGCAAATGAGAGCCGCTCAGGGGATGATTTAGCGGGGATTAGTGCTGAAAATATGAAGGAAAGAATGGCTGCCAAGCTCGTGCTAGCTGATATTCTCCTCTCTGATATTCGGAATACACCCTTATTAGATCCTGACACCGATGATGTCTCACAGCTCATTGAAAACAATGTGAATGAAGAAGTTTATCAGTTGGTTAAGAATTGGACCGTAGCTGATTTACGAGAATATATTTTGAGTGATGAGCACACAGGCAAGGATTTGCTCACATTGGGCAGCGGGTTAACTAGTGAAATGATTGCTGCAGTAGCAAAAATCATGTCTAATCTAGATTTGGTTCAAGCGGCATCAAAAATAAAGATTATTACACATTGTCAAACAAAAATTGGCCAACAAGGTGTTCTTGCTTCAAGAGCACAGCCGAATCATCCATCCGATCACTTAAAGGGGATGACAGCATCCTTATATGAGGCTTTAAGCTTTGGGATTGGTGATGCGGTGATTGGAATTAATCCTGTTATTGATACCACGGAAAATATCTCTGCTTTATTACATGAAACAAAGAAAGTGATTGATCAATTTCAGATTCCGACCCAAAACTGTGTTTTATCCCATGTTACTAGTCAAATGCGTGCGATCGAAAAAGGAGCTCCGGCAGATTTAATTTTTCAAAGTCTGGCAGGTACTCAAGCAGGAAATGAGTCTTTTGGAATATCGCTCTCCATGCTAGAAGAGGCCACCACCATGATTAATGAAATAGGAACAGCAACGGGTCCGAACCGCTGGTATTTTGAATCGGGGCAAGGCTCAGAACTTTCGTCTGATGCTCACTTTGATATAGACCAGGTCACATTAGAAGCAAGGTGCTACGGCCTAGCAAGAAAGTTCAACCCTTTTATTGTGAATACAGTGGTTGGGTTCATTGGCCCCGAGTATTTATATGACAGCAAACAGGTGATACGTGCAGGGTTAGAGGATCATTTTATGGGAAAAATGCACGGTCTTCCAATGGGGGTAGACGTCTGCTATACGAACCATATGAATGCAGACCAAAATGATATGGATACATTAAGCACCTTATTAGGAACGGCTGGTGTGAACTTTGTCATTGGTGTTCCAATGGCTGATGATTGCATGCTTAATTACCAGTCCTTAAGCTATCACGATATTGCGACATTGCGAAGCGTTTTACGCTTAGAACCAGCTCCAGCATTTAAGGGATGGCTTGAGAGACTTGGACTAATGGAAAATGGGAGGCTAACCAAATTAGCGGGAGATCCGACCTTCTTCTTACAAAACGTTTAAAAATGAGGTGAACAGAAATGGAAAAACTTCAGCTGGAAGCTTTAAAGAAATTTACCCCTGCTCGTATCGGAGTAGGCCGAACCGGAACAAGGCCGTTAACCAAGGACTTTTTATCGTTTCGAATTGATCATGCGGCTGCTGTTGATGCCGTGTATGGAGAGGTTTCCTCCCAGTTATTAGAAGAATTTAATCTCTTTACAGTAGAAACACGCTATGAAACAAAGGAACAGTATTTAAAAAGGCCTGATAAAGGTAGGATCTTATCAGTAGAAGGGGAACAGCTTATTCGCGAAAGATGTATCCGTAATCCTCAAGTGCAGATCGTGATCTCTGATGGTTTAAGTGCTAGTGCGATCAATGAGAATGTACTAGATGTGTATCCAGCACTATTGGATTCTCTTTCTTTCTATCAAATCGATGTGGGAACCCCGTTTTTTGTAAAAGGGGGGAGGGTTGCTTGTATGGATGCCATAGGAGAAATTCTAAAACCGGAAGCCTTTATTTTATTAATAGGAGAAAGACCAGGCCTTGTATGCGCCCATTCACTTAGCGCATATATGTGCTATCGACCACGAAAAGGAATGAAGGAGTCAGAAAGAATGGTGATTTCCAATATCCATCGAAATGGGACACCACCGATTGAAGCGGCTGCTCATATCGGAACCTTGGTCAATAAAATGCTCGAGCAAAAAGCGAGTGGAGTCAGTCTAGTTGTGTAACTAAAAAACATCCATAAGGGGGAAAAAAGAATGGTCATGGTTGGTGAAATTGTTATTTATATTATTATGGCATGTGCAATATTAGGAGCCTTTGCCGCGATTAAAAACAGTGAGCAAGGATTAGGGCAACAATTTATGGAAGGCTTACATGCAGTTGGACATATTTTTGTCCCAGCAGCTGGTATTATGGCTTCTATACCATACCTTTCTTGGTTTATTAACAAGGTATGTGGTCCATTCTTTGCAACAATAGGAGCAGACCCAGCAATAGCCGCCACTGCGATTCTTGCGACTGACATGGGAGGATATCAATTAGCACAAGAGTTGGCCACTTCTTATGAAGGCTGGATTATGGCCATGATCGTTGGATTTATGGCAGGCGCTACCATTGTATTCTCAATTCCAATGGGCTTAGCTATGTTAGATAAACGTGATCATAAATATATGGCGTTAGGTGTGATGTCTGGGATTTTAACTATTCCGATAGGTGCATTTATATCAAGTGTGTTAGTCGTTGTAACAAATTCTAAAATAAGAGACGTAATTTCAACATCAACTGATTCTAGCTATGAATTTACGATTAGTTACTTAAAAATATTTGCGAACTTATCCCCACTTATTATTTTTGTTTTAGTATTAGCTGCTGGACTATACTTTTTACCAGATGTAATGATTAAAGGATTTATGTGGTTTGGAAAAATCATGGATGCAGGAATTAAACTGGTGTTAGTGTTCTCGATTGTAGAAATCTTTACCGGTCTTTTCTCAAAGTTGTTTGGTTCATGGGGGTTCCATCCCATTATGGCCGATGCAGATGACCAGTTTCGTGCACTTGAGACGGCAGGTTATATTGGTATTATGTTAGCTGGAGCGTTTCCGATGGTTTATTTATTACAAAAATATGCAGGGAAACAGTTGGAAGCAATGGGAAGAAAGATTGGGCTAAGTAAAGAAGGAAGTGCGGGATTGGTTGCGACCATTGCCAATATTTTAGCGATGTTCAAGCTAGTTCGTACGATGTCACCAAAGGACAAAGTCATCAATATATCGTTTGCTGTATGTGCAGCGTTTTTACTGGGAGATCACCTTTCATTCACTGCCAATTTCCAACCAACATTAATTCTCCCGATCATTATAGGGAAGCTAAGTGCAGGTGTAATTAGCATTGGATTAGCGTACTGGTTATCGGTACCGAAAGCTTTGGAATTAGAAAAGAAGGATCGGGAAGCAGGAATTATCGGAAAACATGAGTATAGAGAACAAGATGTAGAAATAAAGGAACAAGCCGTATCCTAAGATAACTAGTAGGTTGGTGGTATTCACCAACCTACTTTTTCTATTTATTTTAGCTCGGCCATTTTTCGTGACACTAAAGGATAAAAATACGTTTTAGCAGCAGTGGTCGTATTTCCTCCGAAAAAATTCGTTCCAGGACAAGGTTTCACTTCATAGCTTTTGGAATTATCTAGCACCCTTTGTTTGGTTTTGTAATTCCACCAGTGATGGTAGGTGATGGTATCTACTGATGGGGTGAGGTTAAATTTTAGGCAAAGCAAGGCGGTAATGTACACAATGGTTTCTTTTTGTTCAGCAGTCATGACATCTTGTCCTTTATCAAAATTACCTACATTTTCGATGGCGATGCCTACGGAATTAGCTTTTGCCCCAATCGAACCTTCAGGAGCCATATCAAATGGGCGAGATACAGCAATTTTTCCATCAGGGAAAGTTGTGATATTTTGTGCGATGGTCTTCCAGTGCATTTGATTTTTATGATAATTTTCCATGCCTTGAAGTAAACGAAAATGATTGGAACCATTGAATCGATTATAAGCTGGAGCCCAAGTATGATGCTGCTGAATAAGACTAATTTTCCGATGAACTTGACTATTTAATAACCAATCCTTGAATTGTTCCCTGGTCATCAGAATATGTTGGCCTTGCTTTTGAAGGGGAGTGCTTGCTTCTTCCACTTTTTCAGTGGCTAGTGCCAGTTGAAAAGTGAAAAACATTCCAATTAAAATCATGTTGAATATTAAAAATAGAACTTTTTTCATCATCCTTTTCCTTTCTGTTGCCTAAATAAATACGTACATAGTTTAATTAGTTTTGACTTAATTAACCCCTTTGAAATAAGAAGAGAGGTTTTTTAATATAATTTGATGCACAAATGTCTTATAAGGTATATATTGACAAAACCAGAATGAGAGCGGTTTTATTAAAATTTTAAATAATTTAAATTGACTGAAAAGTATAATTATACTATTATTAGGTAAATAATTTTCGTTTATCGAAATATAAAAAGAAAAAAGGAGGGAACTGCCGTGTCCCAAATGTTAGCTTTAGTTATTTTAGTACTTATTTTATTTATTGGAGATCTTGTTGCGGTTCGAACAAAGGCATGGGTGCCTTCCGTATTTGTCTGTGCAGTTCTATTTTTAATTGGGTATTGGACATTCTTTCCGCAGGACATAGTTGCTTTGGCAGGTGTGCCGTCCGTTGTAGCTGTAATGATGATGTATTTGTTAATTACGAATATGGGTACGTTGCTTTCAATAAAAGAACTGAAAGCTCAATGGAAAACGATAGTTATTGCTTTATCAGGAATTTTAGGAATTGTTGCTCTACTATTTGCAGTAGGTACATTTATTTTTGGATATGAAACGATTGTTGTTGCTATTCCTCCATTGGTAGGTGGAGTTGTGTCGGCGTTGATCATGTCTGAAGGAGCAAAGGAAGCCGGTTTAGCATCATTATCTGTTTTTGCAATTGTTATCTACGTTATGCAGGGATTTGCTGGATATCCAATTACATCAATTGTATTGAAAAAAGAAGGGAAAAAACTTCTCGAACAGTACCGAAATGGTCAACTTTCTTCGATCGATCAAACACTAGCGAAGGAGGAAACCGCAGCAACGGCAACTGCCCCTGCTCAAGAGCTTAAACTTTTTAAACATATGCCTGAGAAATACAATACGGATTTCTTTAAACTATTTAGATTAGCAGTTGTTTCATACTTGGCTTATCTTGTCTCCACATTATTAGCTTCTGTAGTTAGTGTAAGTCCATTTGTTCTTTGCTTATTGTTTGGGGTTATTGCTAAAAGTATCGGATTCCTTGAAACGCAAGCATTACAAAAAGCAAACGGATTTGGCTTTGCGATTATGGCGCTTATGTTGTTTATATTTGACGGGTTAAAACAGGCCACCCCAAGTATGATGCTAGAAATTATTTGGCCACTTGTTGGAACGATTGGTTTAGCTTTGATTGGAATGTACATTTTCTCATTCATTGCTGGAAAGCTTTTAAAAGTTAGCAAGAACATGGCTTTTGCAGTTTCTTTAACAGCTTTATATGGATTCCCAGCAGACTATATAATTACAAACGAAGTAATTAAGTCTTTAACAGAAAATGAAAAAGAAAGAGAAATGCTTACTAGTCACATGCTTCCACCGATGCTTGTTGGAGGATTTATTACCGTTACAATTGTATCAGTCGTATTAGCCGGGATTTTCGTTGGACTTTTATAGGGAAAGGACGGAAGAGAATAGAATGGTAGAAGTTAAAAGTAGAATTGAAAAGCATATTGATGTGTTAAGTGAATATACGGCAACACCTGGGTTTGGCACGACTCGGCTTACGTATAGCCAAGAGGATTTAAAAGCAAGGGACTATATTAAATTACAAATGAAAGAACTCGGTTTAGAGGTTACTGAAGATGGGTTTGGTAATATTTTTGGCAAACTTGAGGGTGAGTTAGAAGGACCTAGTGTGCTAGTAGGTTCTCATTTCGACTCAGTACCTAATGGTGGTTCGTATGATGGTCCAGCTGGAGTGGTAGCTGGACTTGAAGTGGCAGCTCTATTTGTAAAAAATAAATTAAAACCAAAATACCCGCTTGAAGTGGTTGCTTTAGTCGAAGAGGAAGGGTCAAGGTTTGGCGGCGGACTTTTGGGTTCAAGAGGAATTACTGGTTTGCTAAGTGAAGAAGACTTTTTCCAGCTAAAGGATTCAAACGGTATTTCCACGGTGGATGCGATGAAAAAGATTGGATTGGATCCGACCTTGCCAAAGAAAAGAAATCCAAGAACAATGAAAGCATTTCTTGAATTGCATATTGAACAAGGTCCTATCCTAGAAGAAAAAAAGATTCCAATTGGTATTGTTGAATCTATCGTCGGACTCACTCATTTAGAGGTAACGGTCAAAGGACAAGCCGGTCATGCAGGAACTACACCAATGGACCGACGCGCGGATGCGCTTGTTGTTGCAGCAAAGATTATTGCTCAATTACCTGAACTCGCAAAAGAGGAAGGAAATGGAACGGTGACGACAACAGGCCGTCTAAATGTATTCCCGAACGGAGCGAACGTCATCCCGGATAAGGTGGTATTCTCGGTTGATATTCGTTCAGGTAAGGAAGAACAAGTAGTAAGTGTGGTCGAAAAAGTGAAGGAACTGGTCTCCTCTTATCAAGGTGACGGAATACACATATCGGTGGAAGATCTCCTATATATGAAACCTAAGGCGATGAATCAAGAAATTGTTTCACTTTTAAAAGGGAAGAGTAGTAAATTAGACATTCCTTATTGTTCAATTAACAGTGGAGCAGGCCATGATGCGATGGTATTATCTGATTTTACCAATGTCGGTATGCTCTTTATTCCTAGTAAGGCTGGTTTGAGTCATTGTCCAGAAGAGTGGTCAGATTCAAAGGACATCGAAAAAGCTGTTCATATTTTTTACGAGGTTGCGAAAAAACTGACGGAGGCTCAATGATGATCCACTCTTACTTAAAGGAATTTATTCAAAACAATCAAGAAGAACTGATAGAAATTAGAAGAAGGTTTCATCAGGAACCTGAACTGCCATGGGAAGAAGAAAAAACCACAGCATTTATATGCGCATATTTAGATAATATGGGAGTGTCGTACCGGAGAACAGAACCCACTGGAGTCATTGCAACGATTGAAGGTGGAAAGCCTGGAAAAACAGTGGCTTTACGGGCAGATATGGATGCTTTACCGGTAGAGGAACTTAATAAGGATTTACCTTATGTTTCTAGTGTAAAAGGGAAAATGCATGCTTGTGGTCATGATGCTCACACGGCAATGCTTCTAATTGCGGCTAAAGCTTTAGTGGAAATAAGCCAAGAGCTGTCGGGAAAGGTTCGTCTTATTTTTCAACCGGCTGAAGAGATTGCGGAAGGGGCAAAAGCATTAATAAAGCAAGGAGCAATGGATGGGGTTGACAATGTTTTTGGTATTCATATTTGGTCGCAAATGCCAACTCATAAAATATCCTGTACCCCTGGTCCATCCTTTGCTTCAGCAGATATTTTTAGAGTAATTTTTAAGGGGAAAGGTGGTCACGGGGCCATGCCACATCAATGTGTCGATGCAGCCATTGTAGCTTCATCTTTTGTTATGAATGTTCAGTCGGTTGTCTCACGTACCATTGATCCTCTAAGACCGGCCGTTCTGACAGTCGGGAAGATGGACGTGGGCACAAGATTTAATGTTATCGCTGAAAATGCACGAATTGAAGGAACCGTTCGATGCTTCAATCCTCAAACAAGAGAACATATCCACGCTCAAATTGAGCATTATGCTGAACAGATTGCTTCTTTATATGGAGCAACTGCTGCAGTGGAATATATTCGAGGTACAGATGCTGTAACAAATGAAGAAACTTCTGCTAGGCTCGTACAGCAGGTAGCGAGGGAAGCTTTTGGGGAGCAGGTGATCTACCATGAGGAACCTACGATGGGCGGGGAGGATTTTAGCATGTACCTCGAACATGCCCCTGGAAGCTTTGCGCTAGTTGGAAGTGGGAATTCTGACAAGGATACCGAATGGGCCCATCATCATGGGCGGTTCAATATTGATGAAGATGCCCTTGTAACAGGAGCTGAATTGTATGCACAGTATGCATGGAGCTATTTGAAACAGTCTTAATCAAATTTTGAGCTAAGCAATGTGCTTAGCTCTTTTTGTATGAAAAGGTATAATTAATGAAGCAACGTTGGACTCTAAAAAGGGAAAAAACATGAGTCGATTTTAAGAATGAAAACTATATAAAAGCTGAAAGAAGTGAAAATTACGATGACAATAACAAATGAATTAGGATGGAACTTCGATAACAGCTATACCAGACTTCCAGAGACGTTTTATTCAAGTACCAATCCAACACCAGTACGGTCACCTGAGATAGTTAAGCTTAATGAATCATTGGCGGTGTCGCTTGGATTAGATTTAGAGGCTTTGCAATCTAAGGATGCAGCTCAAACTTTCGCTGGAAATGGCATTCCTGCAGGTGCCTCACCGATCGCTCAGGCGTATGCGGGCCATCAATTTGGTCATTTTACGATGCTAGGAGACGGAAGGGCTATTTTGCTCGGTGAACATATCACCCCTTCTGGTGAGCGATATGATATTCAGCTAAAGGGTCCAGGGAGGACACCATACTCGCGAGGGGGAGATGGTCGTGCGGCATTGGGTCCTATGCTCAGGGAGTATATTATTAGTGAGGCAATGTATGCCCTCGGGATACCTACAACCCGTAGCTTAGCAGTGGTATCAACAGGACAACCGGTTATTCGGGAAACCAACTTACCTGGTGCCATTTTGACCCGTGTGGCTTCCAGTCATATCCGTGTGGGTACTTTCCAGTATGCGGCGAAATGGGGCTCAGTTGAAGATACTCGAGCGTTAGCTGATTACACCATTAACCGACATTATCCGGAAATTGCTGATCAGGAGGATAAATATTTTTCCTTTTTAAAAGCGGTCATTAACCAGCAAGCAAAATTGATTTCCCAGTGGCAGCTTGTTGGATTTATTCATGGTGTAATGAATACAGACAATATGACGATCAGTGGGGAAACGATTGACTACGGTCCTTGTGCATTTATGGACAACTATGATCCGGAAACTGTTTTCAGCTCCATTGATGCGCAGGGGCGGTACGCTTATGGAAACCAACCTGGAATTGGAGGTTGGAACTTAGCTAGGTTTGCTGAAACATTATTGGATCTGCTTCATGACAACGATGAAGAAGCTGTAAAAATAGCTCAAGAGGCCATATCCGAATATCCGGAGCTCTCTCGCGGGTATTGGCTCGAAGGAATGAGAGCAAAACTTGGGATATTTAATGCAGAAGAGCAGGATGAAACGCTGATAAATGATCTTCTAAGCGTGATGAATCAATATAAAGCCGATTATACCAATACTTTTAGAGCATTAACACGTGAAGCGCATGAAGAATCGGTCCTTCAAGGAACAACAGAGTTCAACGACTGGTATAAGAGATGGCAGGAGAGATTCGGCAGGCAGGAACAATCAAAAGAAGATACATTAGAATTAATGAGAAAAAGCAACCCTTCCATCATCCCTAGAAATCATCGAGTGGAAGAAGCCTTGGATGCTGCCCAGCAAGAGGACTTTAGTGTCATGGATAAATTACTTCAAGCACTATCCAATCCATACGATTATACCTCAGTGCAAGAAGAATACTGTCAACTGCCAGAATCAACTGGGCTACCTTATCGAACCTATTGTGGAACATAAAAAAAGAGCAATGCTACCTGAGTTGCATGATTAATAATGCCACCTGAGTAGCATTGTTTTATTTTTGGGAAAATTATAAATACACGTAGGACACTAGAAAAGCAAAACTTAATTAGATAAAATGGAAAAGTTATTGTTTAAAGTAGGCATAATAGTAGAAAGTAACTTTGTACATGCATCTAAGGAGAGAACAGTATGAGTATCATTATCGGCATTTTAGGCATTATCCTTACCCTCGGATTGGCCTACCTTTTATCAAATGATAAGAAGGGGGTTAACTTTCGAGCGATTGTCATTATGTTTGCCCTTCAGCTTACCATTACCATTGTCATGTTTAAGACGGTTGTCGGCTTAAAGATTGTGGAAGTAGTATCCAATTTCGTCACGCAAGTATTAACTTATGGATATGAAGGGATTAACTTTGTCACAGGCGGATTAGTTCCTAAAGATACATCTGTATTTTTTATTAATGTTTTGATGTTGATTATCTTTACATCGACCCTATTATCGATTCTAACGCATATCAAGATTTTACCATTAGCAATCAAATACATAGGTGGGGCTATTTCAAAAATTACCGGCTTATCAAAGGTAGTGACGTTTAACTCCGTCAACTCTATTTTCTTTGGTCAAAGTGAATCATTATTGGCGATTAAAGCCCATTTAGATAAAATGAACGATAATAAATTGTTCATCGTATCTACGAGTGCCATGGCAAGTGTAAGTGCAAGTATTATGGGGGCTTACATGAGCATGATCCCAGCACAGTTTGTCTTAGTAGCCATGATTTTAAATGCTTTTTCGGCTTTAATTATTGCCACCATTGTAGCGCCTATTCGCTCAGGAGAAGATGAAGAAATTAATTTAAAAGAAGTTTCCCAATCAAAATCGATTTTTGAAGCGATCAGTGTGGGTGCAATAGATGGTGGAAGAGTTGCGTTAATTGTTGCGGCGATGTTAGTGGCCTATGTTGGTCTAATGGCTTTAATTAATGCGGCATTCGCAGGATTAATCGGCATTTCTCTAACTGAAATCTTAGGTTATGTGTTTGCACCGGTTGCCTTCATGATGGGAATTCCAGCTAGTGAAATTTTGACTTCAGGCTCTATCATGGGAATAAAACTTGCTACAAATGAGTTCGTTGCCATGCTCGAATTCCAACCATTGATTCCGGACTTGAGTGAACGTACGGTGGGAATTGTATCAACCTTCCTCGTTTCGTTTGCTAACTTTAGTTCGATTGGAATTATCTCTGGTTCCATTCAAGCGATTAATGGCGAAAAAGCGGGAGTTGTGGCTAAGTTTGGACTAAAAATGTTACTCGCGGCAACATTAGCTTCGATCTTAACCGGAACCACGGTTGGATTGTTTCTATAGTTAGTTTTTGTGAGACCATTGTCTGTTTTTAGACAATGGTCTTTTATTATCCTATTAGTTCATTGTTCTCATTGTAAACAGGATAAATGTCTGGATGTAGAAGGGAAGCAATTTTCGCCAAGCCTAGTAGTAACCTCGGGGAAGGTCTGCAAAACAATGGCTCATCCAGTATATATAGTTGCTGATTTTTAAAGGCATCCATCTGATCCCATTCAGGGCGTTTGAGGATAACCTTAAGGTTCACTTTCTCTTTTTGTACCCCGACCCAAACAACTGAGATGACATCAGGGTTTCTTCTACGTACATCTTCCCAATCGGTTTGAACACTCGCTTCCTCGCGGTCAGCAAAAATATTGTGTCCACCAGCAAGCTGACTGATTTCGGTTAGCCAATTGCTTGCCCCTGGGGTAAATACTGGTTTCGCCCACCACTCCCAGTAGATCGTTTTAGGAATTTCAACCTTCTTGCTTAGAGCCTTGTAGTCTCTAATTTTTGAAATGAACATCTCATAAGCTTTGGTTGCTATTTCAATGGAATTTGTAGCTTTTCCAACAAATAATAAAGAATCAGCTACCTCTTGTAGAGTTGTTGGATTAGGAACGATTACATAAGGGATGTTGCGTTTCTCTAACTCTTCAATATTACGTTCCATTCCAGGAACAGTGAGGGAGGCTAATACTAGATCAGGCTGTAATTCTTCGACCTTATCCATATTTATATGAAGATCCGGCCCTAATCTCGGTAACTCTTTAATCTCCTCGGGCCAGTCAGAATAATCATCAACTCCAATTAGTGAAGAAGTTAATCCTAAATAAGCCACAATTTCGGTGTTGCTTGGACAAATAGAAATGAGTTTCAACGGAAAAACACGCTCCTTTCTCTAGGATTCTACTGTAATTACACTTAATATTATAATAAAAGAATCCTTGATTAGGAGGAAAAATATGTGAAGAATTTCCATTGCTGTGCCTCATGTGTGAATTATGAAGTAAAAAAAGAGAATGGGAAAGTGACTTACCGATGCTCCCGACTAGGATTTGATACGAAACCAACCTATCAATTTAACTGTTGGGACCCGAAAGAAGTAGTGAAGAAGCTGATGGGGAAGAATGAATAAAGAGAATTTGTGATTTGGACAGAAACGGCTCGGCCATAGGTAACAGAGTCCGAATGAGCGAATGATTCGGACAGTCCCGGTATTGTGAGTGGGTTCAGAGTCCGAATGAGCGAATGATTCGGACAGCCCTGGTATTGTGAGTGGATACAGAGTCCGAATGAGCGAATGATTCGGACAGCCCCGGTATTGTGAGTGGGTTCAGAGTCCGAATGAGCGAATGATTCGGACAGCCCCGGTATTGTGAGTGGATTCAGAGTCCGAATGAGCGAATGATTCGGACAGCCCCGGTATTGTGAGAGGATACAGAGTCCGAATACGCCTTTGAATCGGACAGTCCCGGATTCAGGAGTCGTTTCAAAGTCCGAAAAAAGTGTAAACAAATGAAACCTTCTTTGAGTATTCTTTTTTTAGTAAGTAAGAATCATTTTATTATTGTAAACAAATGGCTAAACTTCTATCTAGAAAAAAAATCGAGGTGGTATCATTGAAAAAATACCTGATCACGTTAACGGCAATCTTCTTTGTTGCGGGTTGTGCAGGAGATGATGAATTATCGAATGAAAATGAAGCAAGTGAGGTCGTTGCAAGGCAAGCGGAGGTGATTGTGACGGATTTACAGATTCCTTGGAATATTACTAAACACAATCAAACCTTCTATTTGAGTCAACGTACGGGAAGTGTGATTAAAGTGGATGGTGGAAATGGCTCAAAAACGATGCAACAGGTGGATGTGACAAAAGACGTCCTTCATATCGGAGAAGGAGGGCTTTTGGGTTTCATACTTTCTCCAAATTTTGATAGCAATCAGGAAGCATATGCGTACCATACCTATGAAGAAAATGGAGAAGTGTTGAACCGTATTGTCGTTCTCCAACTTAATCAAAATACATGGCGGGAAACTTCCGTTATTCTTGAAGGAATTCCTGGTGGAAGAATTCACAATGGTGGACGAATCAAAATCGGACCTGACGGCAAATTGTATGCTACAGCTGGAGATGCTGGGAATCCTAATCATGCTCAAAACGTCAGTAGCTTAGCGGGTAAAATCTTGCGTTTGGAATTAGACGGCTCCATACCAGATGATAATCCAATTAAAAATTCATATGTGTATTCTTATGGACATAGAAACCCTCAAGGACTAGCATGGGATAATAATGGAAAGCTTTATAGCTCTGAGCATGGACAGTCGGCGCATGATGAGATTAATCAAATTGAAGCTGGGAAGAATTATGGCTGGCCTGTGATTCAGGGTGACGAAAAAGCTTCAAATATGGTAACTCCATTATTCCATACTGGAGAGGAAACTTGGGCTCCATCTGGAATTGAAATAAAAAACGGGAATATCTATGTAGCGACCTTACGTGGCGAAAGTATTCGAGTAGTCGACCTCACGGGTACGAAAGTGGAAACCATATTTGAAGGTGCGGGAAGAATGCGGGATATTCTAATTGAAGAAAATGCGCTATATTCCATCACCAATAATCGTGATGGAAGAGGCAATCCTCGGGAAGGTGACGATCGGTTATTTAAGCTAACTATACAATAGAAGAAAAAATGCCCAACGAGTTAATTGGGCATTTTTTGGTGTCTGCTAGTCTTTTGATGGTAAAATAATTGAGACAAATGATCCTCTAGAAAGGAGAGGCATACGTGAATATACGATTAAATCATAAAATCATAAAAGACATGTGTGGTACAGTCTCCTTTAAACGAGGAGATTCTTTTTATCGTGCGGATCGAGTAACATTCCAGAGTTATCATCCTCAAGGGTGTGAAGCAACGGTTACGGGCGCGGAGGAATTTCAAGTGAAAGTAGCCGTGGATCACGGTGATTTTCAAACGAACTGTAGCTGTCCTTCACTCCCTTCTTTTAAAAATGAATGTCAGCATATTGCTGCTGTGTTATTAGCCATTTATGACTATCAGAAAAAAGGGACGGTCCCTTTTATACCAAGCGAGCATCCTACAGCGAATCAGGAACTAACAGACGGGTTGTTAACCCTGTTTGCCAATCAACCCAAGAGGTCGAGTGGACATCAGCTCCATTTTGAAAATCGGCAAGTCGTAGAGGCTGCAATTACTTGCAAAATCATTTCCGTAATGGATAAAGAGATGCTAGGGGTAGAGCTTACTATTCAATCCATTTTAGTCCAAGATATACGAGATTTCCTAGAGAACATGAAAAAAGGGACACCCATAGCCCTTTCAGATACTTTTACTTTTGATCCGAGTGTTCATTGTTTCCAAAGAGAAACGGACGCGGTGATTTCACAGCTTGTTCAAGTGATCCATGATGAAAAGGTGCATGGTGTTGTACCAAACAGCCAAATGCTACTGATCACGCCAACATCTTGGGAAAGGCTACTCCCTTTTCTTGTAAAAGCACCACAAGTAAGTTTACAGGTTGATGAACTCACTTATAGCGGAATCCGACTTTCTAAAAATACGCTTCCTTTGCAATTTGAAGTAACAGACGTAAAGGGTGGAGGCTATCAACTGAAAGTTCAAGGCTTGGATCAAATCATCGTGATGGATTCATATGGACTTGTTTTGGCTAAAGGGGAGATATACCAAATTCCTTATGAAGATATGGACCGACTGGTTGAAATGAAACAGATGTTAGAAAATACGAAGGCAGGGAGTATTCCCATTCCAAAGGAACAATTTGACTTTTTCTTGGAAAAAGTGGTTCCAGGTTTAAAAAAGTTGGGAACCGTGCAAATATCATCTACCGTCTCCAATCAACTCTTTCACACGCCGCTCATAGCGAAGTTGTACCTTGATCGAGTAAGTAATCGGCTTCTCGCGGGATTGGAATTTCACTATGAAAATATAGTAATTAACCCACTAGAAAGTCATCAACAACAAGCAAGATTTATTGCAGCAAGGGATGTTGGGAAAGAGCAAGCGATCCTGAAGCTAATGGAGGAAAGTTCATTTGCAACGACGGACAGTGGATATGTTCTGCATAATGAGGAATTGGAGTATGAATTTTTATATCATGCTGTTCCGAAGCTAGAGAAGCTCGTGCAAATATATGCAACGACAGCTGTCAGAAACCGGTTGTTCAAGGAAAGTGCCCACCCTAAAATCCGGATTAAAATGAAAAAAGAACGAACCAATTGGCTTGAATTCAAGTTTGAAATGGAGGGCATGGCAGAGAAAGAGATTCGTGCCGTGCTAGCAGCGTTAGAGGAAAAGCGAAAATACTATCGTTTGAAAAATGGATCGCTGCTCTCGTTGGAAACAAGAGAATTTGAAGAAATTGATCGTTTCCTTCATTCACTTCCCATCCAACCAGAAGATTGGGAAAATGAATTAAACATCCCTGTCGTTCGAGGGCTACAGCTTTTAGATGGTGATAGTAAAGTATTTATGTTTGAGGATTCCTTTCGTCAATTTATAAATACCATTCAAAATCCAGGTGAAATGAAGTTTGAAGTACCAAAACCGGTAGAGCCGATTCTCCATGAGTATCAGAAGCAAGGTTACCAATGGATGAAAACGCTCGCCCATTTTGGATTTGGCGGAATTCTAGCAGATGATATGGGACTTGGGAAAACCTTGCAGAGCATTTCCTTCATATTGTCAGAGCTTTCTACCATACGTGAAAAAAAGCTACCTGTTCTTGTTGTCTGTCCATCATCTCTAACGTATAACTGGTTAAGTGAAATGATGAAGTTTGCTCCAGAGCTACAAGCCGTTGTGATGGATGGAACGAAAACGGAAAGGGTAAAACTTCAGAATAACCTGGATGGGTTAGACGTTTTGATCACCTCGTATCCATTGTTATTAAAAGATTTGACCTGGTACCAAAAACAGTCGTTTCGTGTGGTTTTCTTTGATGAAGCACAAGCCTTTAAAAATCCAGTTTCACAAACAGCGAAAGCCGTGCGAAGGATACAAGCTAATTATCGCTTTGCCCTTACAGGGACTCCGGTGGAAAATTCCTTAGAAGAACTCTGGTCTATTTTCCACGTTGTGTTTCCTGAACTTTTTCTCGGATTCAAGGAGTACAGCAATCTAACAAGAAAGCAAATTGCTCGGAGGATTCGCCCGTTTTTACTGCGAAGAATGAAGGAAGAGGTACTTTCTGACATTCCTGGAAAAATGGAGTGGATAGAGACCGTGGAGCTTCTCCCAGATCAGAAGAATTTGTATGCCGCGTATCTTGCCAAACTGAAAGAAGATACGTTAAAGCATTTGGACAAGGACACGATAAGGAAAAATCGGATTAAAATCTTGGCTGGATTAACGCGATTAAGACAGATTTGTTGTCATCCTGGTTTATTTGTAGATGGATATAAAGGAAGTTCGTCAAAATTTGAACAGCTCATGAAGATTGTGGATGAAGCAAAGTTTTCTGGAAGACGGGTGCTGATTTTTTCTCAGTTTACGAAAATGCTCACTCTGATTGGCAGGGAACTAGCTAATCAAGGGATCCCTTTTTTCTACTTGGATGGTCAGACACCTTCGGAAGAACGTCTAGAAAGATGCAATCGATTTAACGATGGTGAACGGGATATTTTTCTTATATCGTTAAAAGCGGGTGGAACGGGACTGAATTTAACAGGGGCGGATACGGTTATTTTATATGACCTTTGGTGGAATCCGGCTGTGGAGGAGCAAGCGGCAGACCGTGCACATCGGATTGGTCAGACGAATGAAGTGCAAGTGATCAAGCTGATTGCACGCGGGACTATCGAGGAGAAAATCAATGAACTGCAGGAGAAAAAGAGAGATCTTGTGTCAGAGATTATTGATTCTAAGCGGAATTCCACTCCTTCTCTTACAGAAGATGATATTCGTGAGATATTAATGATTTAGTTATGGTGAAATCTACATCTCGAGTCTTAGAAGAAGTTACAACCTTGGTTTCTATTTAGATAAGAAAAGTCACTTTATACTTATAGTATCTTAAATAAGATGGAGTGGTTTTATGACGGACTTTCTACTAACACTAATAGATAAATGGGGGATAGGCGGAATTTTGTTTTCCTTATTCATTGAGGGAAGTGCCTTTCCTTTTGTTGGAACTTTTTTTATAGTCACAGTAGGGTTTATTTTAAATTTATCCTGGATTGAAGTAGCATGGATTTCACTAACTGGAAGTTTTTTATATGCTCTCGGGAGCTATATCCCTTATACCATTGGATATAAATTAGGGAATTCTGTTGAAAATAGATTGAACCTGACTCAAAGAGAAAAGTTGGTAAAGGTAAAGAATCGGTTGAACAAGTATGGTGTGTGGAGTATTGCGGTATTAAGTCCCCTTCATTTAGGTAACGTGATTCCTTTTATTGCAGGAATGTCTAATATGAAAGTTCTTCCTTATACGGCACTTACGATGTTAGGAATAGGGCCATCGACTTTCCTTTTGTTAAGTATTGGTCGTTATTATGACGGTGATGCTAAACAAATGATAAATAGGATTACTGAATATCAAACCATGTTACTAGTTATGCTTGGAGCCATGACGATTGGTTATATAAGTTGGAAAGTACTAAAACAGCGTAATCAAAGGAAAAGAATGAATGTAGTTAATAGATAAGGAGAACTTCCTAATAATGGGGAGCTCTCCTTTTTATATTTAATTTGTCAGAGGCTAGTATCGAGCCATATGCAATTGCTCACACTTTTGCATCTAAGGTATTGATTGTTTGCTATATTAAACGGCTATTCAGGTAAAATTTTTTACTAAAAATAAGTATAGTTATTTATGTATATGGCAAAAAAATAGTGGAATACGGTATATTTCGTAGTGAAGATTGAATACTTGGGGTTTGGAATGAAAGGATAAAAAGTACTGTTTGATACCATATAATCGTTAGTAAAATACTTTTCTGAAATTTTTTTACTAGTTTTAGTAAAAATATATTTACAAGTTTTACTGTTAGTGATATATTTTAATTACTGAAGCGCTTTCAATAAAAATGTAAACCAATGTGAGAGGATGTAAGCTATGAAGAAGTTTAAAAAGTATTTTAGCGTTATGAGCGGTATTGCTTTAAGTTTATCTTTAGTAGCGTGTGGACCTCAAGAAAGTAGTACGGAGAGTACTGGTTCGAACGATTCTTCCAAGAACAAAGAGTATGATTTACTAGTTTGGGAGGATATTGAAAAAGGAGCAGGTATTAAAGATGCGATTGCTAAGTTTGAAGAAGAAAATGGAGTAAAGGTGAAAGTAGTTGAAAAAGCCTATGCTCAACAAATAGAAGATTTACGTATGGATGGACCGGGTGGTACAGGACCAGATGTACTTACCATGCCGGGAGACCAAATTGGAACGGCGGTAACCGAAGGATTAATCAAAGAGTTAAATGTAGCTGAAGATGTTCAATCTATTTATACAGAAGTAGCTATGAAGTCGCAAATGGTAGAAAACAAGGTGTATGGTTTACCTAAAGCTGTAGAAACTACCATGCTTTATTACAATAAAGATTTAGTTTCTGAAGCAGAACTTCCAACCACTCTTGACGGATGGTATGACTACTCTAAGAAGGTAACGGATGGAGAAAAATTTGGATTCCTAGCTTTGTTTGACCAAATCTACTATGCACAAAGCATTTTGAGTGGGTATGGTGGATATATTTTCGGAACCGATGACAAAGGCAATTACGATCCTGCCGATATCGGGTTAAATACCAAAGGTGCTCTTGAAGGGGCAGAGTATATTCAAAAGTTCTATAAAGAAGGTCTATTTCCAGCTGGAATCATTGGTGAACAAGGAATTAATGTTCTTGAATCGTTGTTTACGGAAGGAAAAGCTGCTGCTGTCATTTCAGGTCCTTGGAATATTGATCCATTTACAAAAGCAGGAATCAATTTTGGTGTAACCAAATTACCTGAGCTTTCAAATGGTGAGAATATGAGTTCGTTCGTTGGAGTGAAGAGTTATAATGTGAGCTCTTATAGTAAAAATGCTGAACTTGCTGAGAAGTTAGTTGTATTTTTAGCAAATGAAGAAAATTCAAAAGCTCGATATGAAGTGACCAAGGAAGTTCCAGCTGTACAAGCACTTGCTAATGATCCTGTTGTAGCAGAAAGTGAAGCAGCCCAAGCGGTAGCTGAGCAATCGCAATTTGCTGAATTAACTCCAAACATTCCAGAAATGAACGAAGTTTGGACACCAACAGACTCTGCCCTGCAAACCATCGCAACTGGTAAAGCTCAACCTAAAGAAGCGTTGGAGCAAGCCGTTGAAACGATTAAAGGACAGATCGAAGCGAAGCATGGTGGAAAATAATTTGTAAGTAAACAATGGTGTCAAACGGTCCTTATGTTTGACACCATTTATTATAAGGACGGAATCTATCACACGAACGTCTAATAAGAGGTGAAAAAAGTGCAACATCGCAAAACGGCTTTGCTTTTATCAATCATTCCAGGGCTTGGTCAATTTTACAATAAGCAGTGGATAAAAGGGCTTTTATTTCTACTTTTAGCGGTTTCGTTTTTTGCAGTATTTGGTGATTTATTGAATATGGGATTTTGGGGGCTTTTCACACTTGGAACGGAAGTGCCCCGAGATAACTCGATCTTTCTCCTTGCGGAAGGGATTATTGCTGTCATTGTAACGATTTTTGGGCTTGCCTTTTACTATATTAATCTACGAGATGCTTATAAGAACGGGGCTTTGAGAGATAAAAATCAGCGGCTGCATTCTCTTAAGGAGGATTACCGCAATTTAATTGAGCAGGGTTACCCTTATGTGATCAGTGGACCATCACTCTTTATTTTAATATTTGCAGTCATTTTCCCTATTTTATTTAGTTTCGCATTAGCGTTTACGAACTACGATTTATACCATTCTCCACCGGCTAACTTAGCTGATTGGGTCGGGTTAGAAACATTTTTTGAAATCTTCACCGTTGATATTTGGCGTTCTACCTTCTTTGATGTATTAGCTTGGACGGTTATTTGGACGCTTGTGGCTTCTACTTTGCAGGTGAGCCTTGGAGTGTTTCTTGCGGTTTTAGTCAATCAGAAAGATGTGAAATTTACTAAGTTCTATCGAACGGTTCTTGTTCTTCCTTGGGCAGTACCTGGGTTTGTAACGATCTTAATATTTGCAGGATTATTTAATGATAGCTTTGGGGCAATCAATAACGATATACTGGCTGCTTTTGGAATTCAGTCCATTCCGTGGCTAACTGATGAAAATTGGACACGAGTAGCATTAATTCTTATGCAGGGCTGGTTAGGTTTCCCTTATATTTTCTTAGTAACAACAGGTGTCCTTCAGTCCATTCCGGATGACCTTTATGAAGCAGCAACGATTGATGGAGCGTCTGTTTTTGCAAAGTTTCGCCATATTACAATGCCTATGATTTTAATCGCAATGGCTCCGATCATTATTACTTAATACACGTTTAACTTTAATAACTTTAATATTATTTATCTATTTAATGGTGGTGGACCTGCTGTACCAGGATCGACGGCTGGAGGAACGGATATACTCGTTTCATGGATATACAAATTAACGATGCAATCGAGTCAGTATTCACTGGCGGCTGCATTAACCATCTTGCTATCAGTATTTGTTATCGCGATTGCACTATGGCAATTTAGACGTACGAATTCCTTTAAAGAGGGGGCTTAAAGGATGCTGAAAGATATGAAAAAACAAAAATTCTTTCGTCTCCTGTTTACACATTTGATATTAGTTTTTATGACAGTGATCATTATTTATCCATTAATTTGGACCGTTGGTGCGAGCTTTAATCCGGGAAACAGCTTGATTAGCACGTCCATCATTCCTAAAAACCCTACACTTGATCATTATCGCGAATTGTTTGCAGGGAAGGAAAGTTTGCAATATGGAAAATGGTATGCAAATTCCTTGAAAATTAGTGTTTTTACCATGATAGGGACGGTAATAAGTGTTTCTTTTACTGCCTATGCATTTTCTCGGTTTCGCTTTAAGGGAAGACAAAAAGCCTTAACATTGTTTCTATTACTACAAATGATTCCACAATTTTCTGCTCTAATTGCTCTATTTGTATTAGCGCAAATACTAGGCATGATGAATAGTCATTGGCTATTAATCCTTTTATATATTGGTGGACAAATTCCTATGAACACTTATTTGATGAAAGGATATATGGACTCGATTCCCATGGACTTGGATGAAAGCGCGAAAATTGATGGAGCAAGTAATACAAGGATCTTTTTACAAATCCTTATGCCTTTATCACGACCAATGATTGCGGTCGTCGCGATGAATGGTTTTACCGGGCCGCTGGGAGATTTCGTTTTATCATCAACCATTTTACGAACACCTGAGGCGTACACCCTACCGATTGGATTATATAACCTCGTTAATGATGTAATGGGGGCTAGCTACACGACCTTTGCAGCTGGAGCCATACTGATCAGTATTCCGATTGCGATTATATTCATTTTGCTTCAGAAGCACTTTGTATCAGGACTAACAGCTGGTGGAACGAAGGGTTGATTTCATAAAAAAGTCAATAGTAGAAGGAGACGACAATGAAAAATCATCATAAAACCTATACAACAAATGCGAAATTCATGCTTCACGGGGGAGACTATAATCCTGATCAATGGCTGGACCATCCAGAAATCTTAGCAGATGATATTAAATTAATGAAGTTAGCCCATACGAACACATTCTCTGTTGGAATCTTTGCATGGAGTGCATTGGAGCCAGAGGAAGGCAAGTACCACTTTGAATGGTTAGATGATATCTTTGACGATATTCACAGTATCGGTGGAAAAGTCATCTTAGCTACACCAAGTGGAGCACGCCCTGCTTGGATGTCGGAAAAATACCCTGAGGTTCTTCGTGTAAACTCTTCTAGAGTGAAACAATTACATGGAGGACGACATAATCACTGTTTTACAGCTCCTGTTTATCGTGAAAAAACACAGGAAATGAACCGCAAGTTAGCAGAAAGATATGGTAGTCATCCGGCATTATTGATGTGGCATATCTCAAATGAGTATGGTGGAGAGTGTCACTGCGATCAGTGTCAGATAGCTTTTAGACAATGGATAAAAAACAAATATCAAAATGATCTTAAATCATTAAACGATGCTTGGTGGGGACCGTTCTGGAGTCACACCTATAGTGATTGGTCTCAGGTTGAATCACCCTCTCCGATTGGGGAAAGTATGGTTCATGGATTGAACCTGGATTGGCGACGTTTTGTTACCGATCAAACGATTTCCTTCTATGAAAATGAGATTGTTCCAATAAGAGAACTTACGCCAGAAGTGCCAATCACAACGAATTTTATGGCAGACACATTCGATTTAATTCCGTTTCAATCACTAGATTATAGTAAATTTGCGAAGCATGTGGATGTGGTTAGCTGGGATGCGTATCCAGCGTGGCATAATGACTGGGAAAGTACGGCGAATTTAGCGATGAAGGTTGGCTTCATTAATGATCTGTATCGTAGTTTAAAACAACAACCATTCTTGCTAATGGAATCCACTCCGAGCTTGGTAAATTGGCATAGTGTGAACAAAGCAAAAAGACCAGGTATGCATCTTCTATCTTCCATGCAGATGGTAGCTCATGGTTCGGATAGTGTGATGTACTTCCAGTGGAGAAAATCACGTGGATCATCAGAAAAATTCCATGGTGCTGTGGTGGATCATGATAACAGTACGAATAATCGTGTTTTCCAAGAGGTAGCTCAAGTTGGAAAAACATTAGAAAATCTATCTGATATTGTCGGCACGAATCGTCCAGCAGATGTTGCTATTCTTTACGATTGGGAAAGCAACTGGGCTCTAAATGACGCACAAGGATTCGGATTGGACACCAAACGCTATCCTCAAACCTTGCAACAGCACTACAAGGTTTTCTGGGAAAAAGATATTCCTGTAGATGTGATTACAAAGGAGCAAGACTTTTCATCTTATAAACTATTAATTGTCCCGATGCTTTATTTAATGAGTGAAGAAACCATTTTACGTTTAAAATCCTTTGTCGCAGCAGGCGGAACACTTGTCATGACCTATATTAGTGGTCTTGTAAATGAGTATGACTTAACGTACTTAGGTGGATGGCATAAAGATCTACAGGATATCTTTGGCTTAAAACCAGTTGAAACCGATACGTATTATCCAAAAGATCGAAACTATGTGGAGTATAAAGGTCGTACGTATGAATTAAAGGATTATGCTACGATCCTTGAACTAAATACTGCAACAGTAAAGGGTGTATACACAGCTGATTTTTATGCCAATACCCCAGCTGTAACCAGCCACAAATATGAAGAAGGTAAGGCTTACTATATCGGTGGACGATTAGAAGATCAGTTCCAAAGGGACTTTTATGAAGAAATAATGAAAGAGTTGGCTCTAGAATCTGTGTCTTCAGTAAAACATGGAGAGGGGGTCTCAGTACAAGTAAGGAATGCTCCTGAAAGTGACTTCATTTTTGTTATGAATTTCACTGAGGAAAATCAAGTGGTTACCTTTGAGTTACCAGTAACAGATAAGAGTACCGGTGAAGAATTGCTAGGAGACGTATCGTTAGAGAAGTATGAAGTACGAATTGTTGAGAAAAAAAGAACGACAAATTAACGTGAATGCATACATGGGTGGGACCGGGAACCCACCCATGTATTTACGATGTGAATGGAAACGTTTACTACTCGAATACACATCTTAGCATGATTTCCATTAATATAAGAAATTTTTGATAAAGGTGAGGAGAGTATGAGAGAGATGAATAGGATGTTCGCTAGATTGCTAGCATTTACATTAATCATAAGTTCCGTTTTATTTCATCCTAGCGAAGGGGATGCACAGGTAAATCCAGTTGCAAGTGATATTTTCGTAAAAAGAGTAGCAGGAATCGATGAGGACTTTATTAAAGGGGTAGACGTGTCGAGTATTATTGCGTTAGAAGACAGTGGGGTCAAATTTTATAATGAAGCAGGAAAAAAGCAGGACATCTTTAAAACGTTAAATGATGCAGGAGTGAATTATGTTCGTGTACGAGTATGGAATGACCCTTACGATTCAAAGGGCCGTGGGTATGGCGGCGGAAATAATGATATAGAAAAGGCAATTGAAATTGGAAAAAGAGCGACCGCCAATAACATGAAACTATTAGTGGACTTCCATTACTCAGATTTCTGGGCGGACCCAGCGAAACAGCAGGCGCCGAAGGCTTGGAAGAACCTGAACTTGGAGGAAAAGAAGGTAGCGCTCTATGATTATACTAAAGAGAGCTTACAAGCCATGATGGATGAAGGAATCGATATTGGCATGGTGCAAATCGGAAACGAAACAAATGGTGGTCTTGCAGGAGAAAAAAATTGGGAAGCGATGAGCCAATTATTCAATGCGGGAAGCAAAGCCGTAAGAGAACTTGATTCTAACATATTAGTAGCCTTACACTTTACCAATCCAGAGACTTCAGGTAGATACGCTTCTATCGCGAAGACACTTCAAGAAAATGAAGTGGACTATGATGTATTTGCAAGCTCCTACTATCCTTTCTGGCACGGAACTTTAACTAATTTGACCTCTGTTCTAAAGAATGTGGCTAGTGCATATGGAAAGCAAGTGATGGTAGCAGAAACGTCCTATACCTATACAAAAGAGGATGGAGACGGCCATGGAAATACAGCACCAAAGGATTCAGGGCAAACATTAAATTATCCAATCACGGTACAAGGTCAAGCGACTGCTGTTCGGGATGTAATCGAGGCAGTGGCTAATGTAGGTGAAGCGGGAATTGGCGTTTTTTATTGGGAGCCCGCTTGGATTCCAGCTGCCCCAGATAAAAAGCTAAAGAAAAACCAAAAATTATGGGAAAAATATGGATCAGGCTGGGCGACAAGCTATGCGGCAGAATACGATCCGGAAGATGCAGGCCACTGGTATGGAGGAAGCGCGGTTGATAATCAAGCACTGTTTGATTTTTACGGTCGTCCATTATCGTCTCTGAATGTATTTAAATATGTTGATACAGGGTCGGTAGCCCCTTTGAAAATTGACGAAATAAAGGATGTTTCTTTAAGTGTTATTGCAGGAGAAGAGATCACATTGCCAACAACTGTACAGGTTACCTACAATAATGGGACCTCGGGGGTTGTACGTGTCACATGGGATGAAGAAGTTGTGAAACAAGCCATTCAAAATGGTGTGGGTACCTATGAAATAAACGGTGAGGTAGAAGGTGGAGGAACAGTCAAACTACATCTTACAATCTTCCCGGAAAACTTTGTGATGAATTCAGGATTTGAGGAAAATGATCGAAGTATGTGGAACATCCTATATAAGAATGGAACAGCACCACATACCGATTTTCAAAATAAGGCTGCTGATGCCAAGTCTGGGAACTATTCACTACATTTTTATTCTGGAGAAGAAGTGAATTTTTCTGTAGAACAGAAAATTACTGGTCTAGAGCCTGGTTACTATAATCTTTCGATGTTTTTACAAGGGGGAGATGCCAATAACTCGGATATGCATTTGTACGCATTGTCTGGTGATCAAGAATTCAAAATCCAAACCTCTGTTAATGGCTGGGTGAACTGGAGTCAACCGGTAGTGACTGATATTCTTGTGCTAGATGGAACGATTACGATTGGTGCTAGCATAAGAGCAGATGGCGGGGCATGGGGAAGTGTAGATGATTTTTACTTATACAAGGTAAAAGATATCAACTAAACAAGGTCTGACCTCCTTGATAGGGGGGCAGACTTTGTTTCATTTTCTAATTAACCCTTTCTTTTTATATAGGGATATGGAATGATAAATATATGAGATTAGCGAGATAGAGGTGATTGATATGGCCACGATCAAAGATATTGCAGAAAAGGCCGGTGTATCCATTGCTACTGTTTCACGTGTATTGAACTATGATTCTTCGCTTTCGGTTACGGATGAGACAAGGAAAAAGATATTTGAAGTCGCAGAAAAGCTCGAATATAAACGTCGGGTTGTACGAAAGTCTAGCCCTTCAAAGTTTGCGATTGTTCATTGGTATACAGAGAAAGAGGAACTCGAAGATTTATATTATATGTCAATACGGTTTGGAATAGAAACAAGATGTCAGCAGCTGGATGCACAAATCGTAAAGTATTTTTACAATGATATTGAGGAGTTAAAGCAGGAAAATATTCAAGGAATTATCGCCATAGGTAAGTTCAGCGAAAACCAAGTGCGGGCTCTAGCGGAGATTACCGAACACATCGTTTTAGTTGACCATAGTTTGATGGATGATTCGTATGATTCAGTAATTACAGACTTTGATAAGGCTACGAAAAAGATCGTCGATCACCTGTTAGATAAAGGACACCATTCCATTGGGTATATTGGTGGTAGAGAATACTACAGAGATCAATCAGGTGAGATCGCAGACCTTCGGGAAAAGACATTTTATAGTTATATGAATGAAAAGAGACTGTGGAACGAAAGCTTTATTTATACAGGATCTTTCTCAGTGGACGACGGATATCGATTAATGAAACAAGCGATCCTTGAACACCAAGAAGCGTTACCAACGGCCTTTTTTGCGGGAAATGACCTTCTTGCCATCGGAGCCCTCCGAGCATTGCACGAAGAAAATATCGTAGTTCCAGACAGAGTGAATATCATTGGTTTGAATGATATTAGTGTTTCAAAATATATTTATCCATCACTCTCAACATTGAAGGTCCATACCGAAATGATGGGAGAAGTAGCGGTTGATTTAGTCATGGAACGAGTGATGGGACGTAAAGTGTCCAAGAAGGTGCAGCTGGGAACAGAGCTGATTATTCGTGACAGTAGTTTTTAGTGAATTCCCTAACAGTTAGAAATAAATCGAAATGGCATACGAATGGAGTATGCCATTTTTTCGGTTTATTAAAAATTTCCTATTTTATTGATTTTATGAATTTCTTCCGTTCCTGCATTCAAGGCCGTCTTGTAATAATTGCATTTATGATTTATGACCTCCATAGTCTTATTCAGTTCTTCCAACTGTGCTTCCACAATCGCTTTTCTCTCCAAGAACATGTCATATCTTTGTTGTAAGGTGGAATCTCCCTCTGAACACCATTCGATGAATCCTTTAATTTCTTTAATAGGCATCCCCGTAGATTTTAGACATTGAATAATTTTTAGTGCTTCAATATCAGAGTCTTTAAATAAACGAGTTCCACTAGGAGTACGTTCCACAAAAGGCATTAGACCCTCCTTATCGTAGTATCGTAAGGCATATACTGTTAGATCTAATTCTTTTGCAACTTCGCTTATAGAATAGGTCATCGTCAATTATCTCCTTTTATCTATTTATAGACTTCGAGTTAACTCTATGTTTTAGCAAGATTTTATCATTCTGTATACCCAACGTCAAAGTTTAATATATGTCGTATTCTTCACAAACTTATGCTTGACCTAGAGTTAACTATAGGGCCTATTCTAGATTTGCAAGAGAATAAAGGGATGTTACATCTGATCCTAGTCGATTCTCTAGAAAAATCAAAGTATAGTGGAGGTTTATACAAATGACAATAGCTAAAGCGAGAGCAGTCGATGGTCCAGACCAACCGTTTCGAGTGGCTGAAATTAAAAGACGTGACCTTGATTTACACGATGTTCTAATTGAAATTAAATATGCAGGCATATGCCACTCTGACATCCATACTGCACACGGCGAATGGGGTGAAGTGAATTATCCTCTAGTACCCGGACATGAAATTGCAGGAATTGTTACTGATGTAGGAAAAGAGGTGACAAAGTATAAGGTAGGTGACCGGGTAGGGGTCGGATGTATGGTTGATTCTTGTGGCGACTGTGAGAATTGCCGTAAAGGGGAAGAACAATACTGTCTTAAAGGAAATGTTCCTACCTACGCGGGTGTTGACAAATATGGTGAACCTACTCAAGGTGGCTATTCTACTCACATTGTGGTAACGGAGGACTTCGTAGTCAGAATTCCTGATGGTATTGAGCTTGATGTTGCAGCACCATTACTTTGTGCAGGGATTACGACATATTCCCCATTAAATCATTGGGGAGCTGGTCCAGGGAAGAAAGTAGCGGTTGTTGGTCTGGGCGGTCTTGGTCATATGGCTGTCAAGATTGCACACGCCATGGGTGCGGAAGTTACCGTCCTTTCGCAAACTTTGAGTAAAAAGGAAGATGGTTTGCAATTTGGAGCGGACAGCTACTATGCCACAAACGACCCAGAAACATTCAAGGAGCTCGCCGGAACCTTTGACTTAATTATTAACACGGTAAGTGCAAAAATTGACATTAGTGCGTATCTCTCACTGTTAACACTAGATGGTACTTTAGTAAATGTTGGTGCGCCTGCAGAGCCATTGCCAGTAAATGTGTTCTCTCTTATCGGCCACCGTCGCTCTTTTGCAGGTTCAATGATTGGAGGCATTCGTGAGACTCAGGAAATGTTAGACTTCT
Source organism: Robertmurraya sp. FSL R5-0851 (assembly GCF_038002965.1). NCBI lineage: Bacteria > Bacillati > Bacillota > Bacilli > Caryophanales > Bacillaceae > Robertmurraya > Robertmurraya sp. FSL R5-0851. Next base: position 845,255 of record NZ_JBBOOE010000001.1, read on the forward strand.
GCGCAGAACACAACATTGTCCCTTCTATTGAAGTCATTTCGGCAGACCAAATTGATGAAGCCTACGAACGTGTACTAGCTTCAGATGTGAAGTACCGGTTCGTAATTGACACTAGCACAATGTGATTTGTGTAGTTGATAAATTCTATTGGTGATTTTTAGGATGTCCATTATACCTAGCTTTGATGGACATCCTTTTATGAGAAAGTTATTCTTGAACGTTTACCTTGATCTAAGAATAGGCAGCGTACAGCAGCGGAAAGAGCCTCCTGACTTAATAATTTCAGTGATATCAACTTCTATTACTTCGAATCCACGGTCACGAAGCTGCTTATTTACATTTTTATTTACTGGCAAGCTCAAGATTCGCTTGTTTCCTATACCGAGCACATTAGTCCCAAGGGTGAACTGTTCCTCATCAGATACTTCAATCAATTCATATCTTGATCCAAATATGTCAAAATCCTCTTTTGTCAAAGCTTCTGGGAAGATCAGCGCTAGCTCTGGTGATACAACATTAAAGACACAGTCTAAATGTAAATATTCTGCCTTGAACTCGATGCCTTTAACATCAAACTGGGGCAGAAGATGTTTTAAATGATCAACTGCCTGCTGGCTGGTTCGATCACTCAACCCAATGTACACGGTGTCCCTGTCGATAATGACATCTCCGCCTTCAATCTGATCTCCTACAATATTATAGTAGGAAAATCCTTCATCCTCCAGCCACTGCTTTAATACATTATCTTCTCCCTGCCTCACGTCACTTGCCATATCAGCTACAAACACCGTATGTCCAAGTGTAAACCCTATGTCCCTTGTAAAAACCTGTTCCGGGTATTTCTTATGGTAAGGAAGTAAAATAACTTCAATGCCGTGATTCCGCATCGTCTGGACCATTTGATGATGCTGTTCTAATGCAGTTTCTATATGTATTCCTTCGTTTTGAAAGTGCTTTTGGGTCTCATTAATCACATCCCTGATCGTCATGTACTGCGGCTGGCAGCAAATTACTCGTTTTAATTCATCGTATTCACTGAAACAAATCGTTTTATGTTCCATATTGGATTCTAATGCCATATTTAGGTCCTCCTATAAATTGTGACAGTATCAATAATATTCCCTTAATAGGAGGTAATAATGATTAAAGGAGTTTTATTGAGAAGGTGAAAAAGTAGTAAGAAGTGATATCAAATAATAGCAAGAATACGGACAAATACACAAACATATGATGGGGGTGAAGTCAGTCTGCATAAGGGGTGGGTACAATGGCTAATCCTATTGTCGCTAGGTCATTGGACGAAATACAGTTTTGGTCTAGAATCATGAAAGAACATGCTTTATTTTTAAGCTTAGGATTTACTTATGAACAGCAGCAATTAATTACAGAAGCACAACAATTTATTACCTTATTTGAACGAATCGAGGAAAAGTTGGCCAGGTTTTCTGTAAACACAGATGTACGTCAAATTCAAGCTTTTAATAACGAGGTTTATCAAGCAGCAGTTGCGATTTGGAGTTATAAAAGGAAAGTGTTAGGATTAACTCTACGTTGTGAAATTCGGACAAATAATTTTCCATTATTAGTTGACCATGTAAGCAGAGAAGCAGCTTATTTTGCGAATAGACTGAAGGAACTAAACGAAGGAAAACTCGCCCCCCAACCAGATACGATTATTCAAGAAAACCTATTCTTTTTAAAGATAATGGCTGATCATGCAAAATTTATTGGGCATCTTTTAGATCCTTCCGAAAGAAAACTGGTAGAACAAGCTAACGAGTTTAGCCATGATTTCGACCAATTAGTATTCCAGGCAGTTGATTTAGACTCCATGAGACCACAGTCTGAAACGGTGCCCATTTTAGATCAATTCTTGGACCAAAATAGAGTCTCAGTTTTATCTTTAAGAGACTTTAAGAAGACAGCAAGAGAGTTAATTGAAGCCTGCCGAATTAAAAGCAATATTCACCCACTCTTAGCAGACCATACATTTAGAGAAGCCGAGAGATTTTTAGAAATTATAGACTTATTTGAGGCTCATCTTACAAGACCAAAGCTGTAAAAACCATTTAGTTTAGCTGCTATATAGAGCAGCATTTTTTATTTTTAGAAATTATATTGAATAGTATTAGCCGATTGGAATAAAAAAAGGATCTAAAGAGCATAAATAATCTTGCTCAACAATCCTTTTTAATAGATTCAATAGAATGTCTGATACAGTAGTTTAATTTGAGAAGCAGATTATTTATCTTGTGCCAGTTCTTTTCTATTGGGAGCAAGTGGTGGCTGTTCTAACCATTTGTTCTTCACCATCATATCAAACCAGTTTTTAGTAAGGGCTAATGTTTTTAGAATGGCTTTTTCATATACGGCACCTAAGTCTGTTCGCATGGCCGTTGCTAGGCCTGTCCCGTAATATACTTGTGCAGCCTGAGCCAAGAACCCCATATGGTATAGCATTAATTTATCTGAAAAAGGAGATTCTTTTGACATGGTTACCTCTGATTCCCACGACATTGGAACTGGCAAATTATCTTTGTTCATTATTTTTGAAAGAGCTTGTATGTTCCCATCTGTCGCTTCTTCTAGTTCCTCGAAAAACTTTCTTACTTCCTTTGAACCTGTGACTTGACTGAATCCAATGGAAAGGGATTTTGCCATAATGCTCTTTTTAATGTTAAGAGAAAGACTAATTAATTCTGAAGCAGATAATTGCCTTCCTTTTCCGAAGAATCCATCTATAAAATCATTAGTAGAAATAAACTCAGGGCTCTCGCTAGGATAGAAATACGGGTCTCTTTGAAATTTTCCTTTGTTCAGCAATAGCTCAATGGTTAAATCGTACATTCTTTTTGCATCATCATCACATGAGTTGTAAAATTCCCGAAGATCTTTTCTGACAGAAACACTTAAAGCAGTTGTATGACCCCACAAACCATTTATCGTCATAATATGTAGATAATTTAAGCAGAATGTATCAGAAAATAATCTCTCTACACCTTTATTAAGGTCGGACTCATTAAAACCAATAGGAACGGGAAAACCCTCTTTCTCAATGAAGGAAACAATCTGCTTCTTTTGCTTTTCCCATGTCTCGATAGCCATTTCAAAAACCTTTTTTATTGATTCATCCTCCAAAATAGAAAGCATATACCTATTTACTACTTCAATCATTGTTCCGTTTACATACTCACCCCAAAGTGTTCCGATCTCGGAAGCTGTAAGTTTTAAATGATCATTTTCCACTTGTTCTCACCTCTGTCTTATTTTTTACTGCTACAGAAGTAGATATGCATTCCTTTGGACATGCCTTGCAAAAAGTGTATGTAAAGGCGTCTTTTTAATGATAAAAATTTTACTAAAACATTGACTAAAATTTACTTAAAGAATAAAATGGATAGTGTAGACGTTTTCATTTATCTGATATTTAACCTATTTTTAAAGATATTGATTAGATTCTTACTTGAGAAAGTGGAAGGATGATAACCATGGAAAAACACGAATTATTTAATAAGTTTGTAGAGATATTTAAAGTAGAAGATCAGGTTCGCCTCTTTTTTTCACCAGGGCGAATTAATCTTATTGGGGAGCACACGGATTACAATGGAGGAAATGTGTTTCCGGCTGCCATCACCTTCGGAACGTATGGAGTGGTAAGGGAAAGGGAAGATCGTTTGGTGCGACTGTATTCAGAGAACTTCCCGGACAAGGGAATCATTGAATTCTCACTTGACGCTTTGGAATATGATACCGCTCATAATTGGGCCAATTATCCAAAAGGAATGATTCGCTACGTCCAGGAGAGCTTCGGTGCTCTTCGAAACGGATTTGAACTTTTGATCCATGGGAACATTCCAAATGGTGCGGGTCTGTCGTCTTCTGCGTCACTAGAAATGTTGATGGGAGTCATACTTGATGAGGTATACAATCTGAAAATCGCCCGAGTAGAGCTGGTGAAGCTTGGACAGAAGGTAGAAAACAAGTTTATTGGTGTCAACAGTGGCATCATGGATCAGTTTGCGATTGGCATGGGGAAAGAAAACTGTGGAATATTACTAGACTGTCAGACTCTTACTTACGAATATGCGCCTCTTAATCTAGAAAACCACAAAATTATTATTATGAATACGAATAAGCGTCGAGAATTAGCCGACTCGAAGTACAACGAGCGCCGAGCACAATGTGAAGAAGCCCTTCATCGTTTACAAGCTAAATTGAACATCGAGGCATTAGGTAGTTTAACGGAAGAACAATTTGAGGCCAATCGTGAGTTGATTGGAGATGAACTTCTAGAAAAACGAGCAAAGCATGCCGTGTATGAAAATGCTCGTACGATTAAGGCGTTGACAGCTCTAAAAGATGAAAATCTTGCTTACTTTGGAGAACTGATGAATGCTTCTCATACTTCTCTTAAAGATGATTACGAAGTAACAGGAATTGAACTAGATACACTTGTAAGTGCGGCTTGGAGTCAAGAAGGGACAATAGGTGCCAGAATGACGGGGGCAGGGTTTGGAGGCTGTGCCATTGCTCTTGTAGACAAGAATTGTGTTGATTTGTTTATTAAAGAAGTCGGTGAAAGCTATAAAGAGAGAATTGGATATGAAGCAACCTTCTATGTAGCGAGTATTGGGGACGGAACGAAAGAACTTAAGGGAGAGTTGATACGATGAGCGTATTAGTATTAGGAGGGGCAGGATATATTGGTTCGCACGCAGTACACCAGCTAATCGATCAAGGATACAAGGTGGTTGTGATTGATAATCTTCAAACCGGGCATGAACAGGCCGTTCATCCTCAAGCTATTTTTTATAAAGGTGATATAAGAGAGAAAGAATTTTTAACCTCTGTTTTTCAAAAGGAAAAAATTGAAGGGGTTCTCCATTTTGCAGCCAATTCCCTTGTTGGTGAATCGATGGAAAAGCCACTACTGTATTTTGATAATAATGTATATGGGACGCAAGTATTACTGGAAGTGATGAATGCCTTCGATGTGAAAAATATTGTCTTCTCATCAACTGCAGCCACGTATGGTGATCAAAAAATCATGCCGATTACAGAGGATACTCCAACACTTCCGACCAATGCCTATGGAGAGACGAAGTTAACCATGGAAAAAATGCTGAAATGGTGCAATGGTGCTTACGATATGAAGTTTGTTGCGCTTCGCTACTTTAATGTGGCGGGAGCAAGAGCTACTGGAGAAGTGGGAGAAGACCATACACCAGAAACTCATCTCATTCCGTTAGTGTTACAAGTGGCTCTTGAACAAAGAGAGTTCATCTCTGTGTTCGGGGATGACTACGATACACCCGATGGAACGTGTATCCGTGATTATGTTCATGTAGAGGATTTAATTGCTGCCCATATTCTTGCTTTAAAGTATTTAGAAAATGGTGGAGAAAGCAATGTATTTAATCTTGGCAGTAACCAAGGATTCTCCGTGTTGGAAATTATTGAGACAGCAAGGAAAATTACAGGGCATGCTATCCCTGAAAAAATCGTGGCAAGAAGAGCAGGTGATCCAGCAACGTTAATTGCTTCTTCTGAAAAAGCAAAACAGATTCTAGGTTGGAGCCCTATGCGTACAAATATTGATCAAATTATTGAGGACGCATGGAGCTGGCATCAGTCACATCCAAATGGGTACGAAAAGTAACGGAAGGAGAAACACTTCATGGAAATACATGCTTTGATTCAATCACTACTTGATCAATCAATGGAATGTGAAATGATTGATCGAGAAGATGAAATATATGCAAGAAACCAACTCATGTCTCTTTTACAACTAGCTGAATTTCCTGAGAAAATGGATGGGATAAAGGGAGTAAGTATTCCAGAGATATTAGAGCAAATGGTTCAGTATGCTTTTGAAAAAAGAATGGTTGGAATCCTCGATGCAGATAAAGAAATCTTTTCAAGCAAGCTCATGAATGTTCTAGTTCAAAGACCTTCGGATGTGAATCGCCGTTTTTATCGAAATTATGAAAAAGATCCAACCTGCGCAACAGAGTACTTTTATCAATTAAGTCAAAACAGCAATTATATCCAAACAAAAAGTATTGCAAAGAACATTAGTTATAAAACAGACACGCCATACGGAGAATTAGATATTACCATCAATCTGTCGAAGCCAGAAAAGGATCCAAAGCAAATTGCCCTGGAAAAAGAGAAAAAGCAGGATGTGCAGTATCCGAAATGTCTTCTATGTGAGGAGAACGAGGGCTACGAGGGTCGAATTGGACACCCAGCTCGCTCCAATCATCGAATGATTCGACTAGAGTTAGAGGGTGAGCCCTGGTATCTTCAGTATTCACCATATGTGTATTATAACGAACATTGTATCGTGCTCTCCAAAGAGCATCGAGATATGAAAATATCCCGAAAAGGATTTGAAAGATTACTATCGTTCGTCGAAAAGTTTCCACATTATTTCGTTGGCTCAAACGCGGATCTTCCCATTGTAGGTGGATCGATTTTAACTCATGATCACTACCAAGGAGGGAATTATGAGTTTGCGATGGCACGAGCCGACGAAGAGTATTCTTTTCAGATGAAGAAATTCTTAAATGTATCTGCGGCAACGGTCAAGTGGCCGATGTCGGTTATTCGCTTACGATCACGAATGAAAGAAGAACTCATTCAAGCAGCGGATTATATTTTGACTAGCTGGAAGGGTTACTCAGATGAAAAGGTGGATATTCATGCCTTTTCCGGAGACACGCCGCATAATACGATTACTCCAATTGCTAGGATGAGAGAAGGGCAATTTGAGATAGATTTAGTGTTAAGAAATAACCGAACGAGTGAAAAGCATCCGTTAGGAATCTTCCATCCGCACAGCGATGTTCATCACATAAAGAAAGAGAATATTGGATTAATAGAGGTCATGGGTCTTGCGGTTCTCCCTGCTAGATTGAAGGAAGAATTAGAGGAAGTAAAAGCGTATTTATTAGGAAGGTCTGAACGAGTAAAAGACTATCATCTCTCATGGGCTCAGGAATTAAAGAGTAAGTACGGAACAGAATGGTCGGATGATACGGCAGAAGAAATGCTAAGAAGAGAAGTAGGCTTGAAATTCCAACGAGTGCTTGAGGATGCGGGAGTATTTAAAAGAGATACAAATGGTCAAGTGGCCTTTCGATGTTTCTGCGAGAGTTTATAAATGGAGGCAATCCTATGAAAATATCAGAGTCAGTAGTTGGCAGGCACGATGGTCAAACCATCGTAGCACATACGATTGAAAATGCGGCAGGCATGCAAGTCACCTCTCTCAACTATGGGTGTACCATTACGAGAATTGTGGTACCAGACAAGAGAGGGAACCTTGAAAACGTTGTGTTAGGGTTTGATACAGTCGAAGAGTATCAAGCGAATTCAGCTTATTTTGGTTCTGTCATTGGAAGACATGCTGGCAGGATTGCTGGAGGTTGTATTGAACTCGACGGAATCACCTATGAACTAGCCAAAAATAACAATGGAAATCATCTGCATGGTGGATTAAAAGGGTTTGATCAAAAGGTCTGGGATGTTGAAGTAGTGCAAGAAAAGGATTCAGTCAGTCTTTGTTATCGATACGAAAGCAAGGAAGGAGAAGAAGGCTATCCTGGAAATGTACGTGTATCAGTCACATATACAGTAACAAATGCGAATGAGATTCTTCTTAGCTATGAAGGAATGAGTGATGCACGAACCGTCCTTAATATGACAAATCATACGTATTTTAACTTGAGTGGTGACTTAAAACGAACCGCCTTGGATCACACACTGAAGATAAAGAGTGATCACTTTCTTGAATTAAATGATTCTTTAATTCCAACTGGCGAATTGATACATGTCGATCATACAGTATTTGATTTTCGTGACGGTAGGAAGATTCAAGAAGGAGTGGTTTCAGAACATCCTCAAAACGTACTCGTTGGCAATGGCTATGATCATCCCTTTATGTTAAGAAGTAACCAGTCAGAACCAATCACATTATATGATGAAGAGAGTGGCCGTCTATTAGTTGTTGAAACGAATGAACCGGCCGTTGTCCTCTATACTGGCACACAGCTAGGAAACGATTATGACATTCGTGGTAGAAAGTCAGAAAAATACTTAGGATTATGTTTGGAGACACAAGGAGTTCCTGATGCTATTCATCATTCACACTTTCCGAGTACAGTGATAGAGAAAGATCAAGTGTACTGTTCGGAAACAAAATGGTCGTTTAAAATAAAATAATTTTTCATAGGGAAAATGAGAGCCAATAAGCATGTAAGGGTTCTCATTTTTTTATTATAAAATTTTACTAAAAAAATTTGTCAAAAAATATTACAAAATTATAAATGTTTGGAGTATAATGAAAACTATATTTTTTCACAGGGGGTATACAACTATGAAAGCATTAGAAAAAGCAGGAATCTTTGCAGGTAATACCTTTGCTTATTGGGTGCTACTTTTTGCAGGGTTGGCATTATTATTTCCTACAGGTTTTACTTGGATTGGTCCTCATATCCCATTATTATTGGGAGTGATCATGTTTGGAATGGGTATGACATTATCGGTTAATGATTTTAAAGAGGTTTTCAGGCATCCCAAATCCGTATTTATCGGCGTATTGGCACAGTATTTAATCATGCCATTACTAGCATTTGGACTGGCATATGGACTTGGTTTACCTCCTGAAGTTGCTGTAGGTGTGATTCTAGTTGGAGCTTGTCCAGGCGGAACATCTTCTAACGTTATGACTTATTTAGCAAGAGGGAACACGGCCTTATCTGTATCGATTACATCTGTTTCAACCTTATTAGCACCGTTATTAACTCCGGCTATCACTCTTTTATTAGCAAGTAAATGGTTACCAGTGTCACTAAGCGCTATGTTTATATCTGTTGTCAAAATCGTTCTTGTACCGATTATCTTAGGATTAATTGTGAAAACTTTGTTCCGCACTCAAGTTGAGAAAAGCGTTAAAGCTCTTCCATTAGTGTCTGTTATCGGAATCGTGGCCATTGTGGCAGCGGTTGTTAGCGGGAGCAAAGAGAAGATTCTTGAAAGTGGGTTATTGATTTTAGCAGTTGTTATTTTACACAATGCATTAGGGTATCTATTAGGTTTCCTAGCAGCTAAAGTGTTGAAAATGGATTACAGTGACCAAAAAGCGGTTTCTATTGAAGTGGGAATGCAAAACTCTGGACTTGCTGCCGCATTGGCTGCTGCACACTTCTCTCCACTCGCAGCTGTACCAGGAGCAATCTTCAGCGTATGGCACAATGTATCAGGCTCACTTCTTGCAAATTATTGGGGAAAGAAAGCTGAAAAAGCAAATAATAGTCAAAATGCAACTGGAGACTCAGTAGAAATTCAAAAATAGAATGAATCCCGTACGCTTTGAAAAGTGTACGGGTTTTTTATTTGAGAAAATGGAAATTCTAGTTATAGAAAATATTGAATAAGTAGGTTTATTCTGGTATTCTATTATAGAACAAGTGTTCTGTAAAATAAAACAAAAGAGGTGTCTTATGATTTTAGGAATTCATCCGTATTTAGTGCTGAATGGAAACGGGCAAGAAGCGGTAAAGTTTTATGAAGAGGCAATAGATGCAAAGGTTGTTTCTGTACAGACGTTTGGGGATATGCCAGATAATCCGGAATACCCTACACCCTGAAGCAAAAAAACGAGTGCTAAATGCACATTTAAAGATAGGAAACTCAGATCTCATGCTTTCCGATACATTCCCTGGGCAGCCGTATCCGATTGGAGCTCAAGTAACCATTGCCATTATCATTAATAGCGTGGAAAAAACAAAAGCGGTTTTCGAAAAATTACAAGATGGCGGAGAGGTATTAATGCCACTACAAGAAACCTTCTGGAGTCCAGCTTATGGACAGGTAACCGATAAATTCAATATGACTTGGCAGGTTTCAACAGAGATTAAAAACGATTAATCATTAATCGCTTAGAATCAATCATTTTTTACTAGACAGCTGGGTAGTACCTAGCTGTTTTTGTTTATAATACAAATAAATACTAAGAGGGAAGGGGGAATAGTATCAATGAACCTTCAAAACTTTGAAGAGAATATAAATGAAGTGATCTTAGCTCGTGGAAAAAAATACTATGACCAGGATCACATCGAGAAGTTGGAAGAAGTGAATAGTAACCATTATATTTTTCAAGTTTCGGGAACCTATGACTATACGGTTCATATTTTTCTAACGGATACAGGAGAGATGAAAGATACATATTGTGATTGTCCATATGACCAGGGAGAGTTCTGTAAGCACCAAGTAGCTGCGTTTTATGCCTTACGATATGAGAAGGGAAGAAAAGAAGAAAAAACAGAGTCTACTCAACTAGTTATACAAGAAAACAAATCAGAATTAGAATCGATTCTTTCGAGATTAAATAAACAAGAGTTATTAAAAATTATCATAGATATTGCAGATGAACACGCTTTAATTGAGAAGAGACTTTTGGCTAGATATACACCTGTAAAGGATGAAGTTGAATCTAGTAAAAAGTTAATAAAGGAGTACATTAAACAATACAAGCGACGTGGATTTATACAGTGGAATGAGGTGTATGAAGCACTACAGGGAGCTAATATAACCCTAGAAAAAGCAGAAGAAAAGATAGCTGAATCTGATGCATTAAGAGCTGTTCAGCTAAGTATGATTGTTTTATCGAGTGTAGTAGAAATGCTTCAATTTTGTGATGATTCGAATGGCTATGTAGGAGATGTCATCAGGGGAAGTTTGAATATGATACATCAGGCAGTAGATATTCATGCTAATAGTTTGGATGAGAAACAAAAAGAAAATTTATATTTAAGCATTATGAAAGAAGCAATGCGACCTTATTATGACGATTGGAGCGAGTGGAGAATCGATCTCTTAAGAAGCTGTATACCTCTGTGTGATACGGATAAGAGAAGGATAAAGCTTAATAAACTGTTGGAGGATATGTTAAAAACAGTAAAAAGTGATGCCTGGAGTGATAAATATGAAACACAAGCCATTAAACTTCTTCAGCTTCAACTCATTGAACAATTAGAGGGAAAGGAAAAAGGATTGAAGTTCATTTATTCTAACTTGCAGTATAGTGATTTTAGAGAAAGAGCTATTTTGCACTTGTTAGAAGAAAAAAAATTCAAAGAAGTGGTCCAGCTGTGCGAAGAAGGGATAAAAATTGATAGACAATATAGAGGAATTATTTATGAGTGGAAAAAGTATCAACTTGAAGCCTTTGAAGGTCTCGGTGATATAGATAAACAAAAAGAAATCATGGTAAGTTTTTTATATGATAATAGGTATGAATATTACTCAAGGTTAAAACAACTATTTTCAGCAAATGAGTGGCCTGAATTTCTTGAAGAAATAGTCAAGACTTTTAAGGAGGATAGATATGCACCATCTGCTTATGTTGAAATATTAAAAGAAGAGAAAATGAGTAGTCATCTTCTTGAATATTGTTCTAAGAACTTGGATTCAATAAAACAGTTATATCCATATCTAGTCGATGAGTACTTCGATGAGGTAAATAAACTATTCATAAAATATATTGAGCTTCAGTCAGAACAATCAGGTGATCGAAAAAAATATAGAAATATTTGCAGCCTTATTAAGCTTTATAAAAAGGTATGTGGTACGACCCATTTTCAAATGCTAATCGATCATTTAAAAGAAGAGTATAAAAGAAGACCTACATTTATTGATGAACTTAATAAGATAAGTTCATAACGCCCTAAGTCCAACCTTAGGGCGTATCTATCAACTTAAATATGAAAAGTTGATTCTTGGTTCAGATACGATGAACAGCTGTCCATTCTTTTCTTCAAGACCTACTCGAAACGTGTTTGGGTTTCCTGGTATGGTAATATCAACAAATTCTGGTGTGTCATTGTGTTTATCCAATTTAAATTCTACATAAGTGTGCGTACCAACATGAAAACGCCGAAGTATTTTTTGATGCTTAACTTCACAAAAGATCGCCTCGTGTACATTTACGCTTGTAAGCTCCTTCCCTAATAGAGAGCGTAACCGTTCTATCACATCTGCCTTACTGATCATTTTCTTCTTTCCTTTCACAAATAAATCCATATTGCTTGGTTTCAAAGGGGTAGCTTTGTTATACATTCATTGTATACATGAAACTCGAAGAAGCAAACATGTTTCATGACAAAAGTCGAGAGAATCCTATTGATAAACAGGTTTAATAAAATTTAAGGTAATTTTATGGCTAATAAATATATAATGATAGAATAAAATGACACCATAAAAATCGGAATATTTATATGGAAACTACGATAATAAATACATATAGAAGATCCTTATAGAGGGAATGTGCAGAATGACTGTTGAATTAATGATAAATGCAGAGCTTTGTTACCGGCAGGCCGAGGAAAAGGCCGAACAATATTTTCAAACACTTTATAATGAGATTGAAAAAAAAACCTATGCGAAAGCCTTAATGGAAGATATTCATTCGTGGAAACACAATCATATTCGTCATCATTCTCTATTATCCATGTTCTCTAATCGAGAGAAACGTGCAAGTTCAAAAGGGTATCAAAGCTACCTTCAATGGCTAGAGCATACTGGTAAACTGGAGAACTACTTGGACCGAAGTATTTCTTATCTGTATATGCGAGACCTCGGAAAATCTCTGAACTCTGCCGAAACGCAAGCTAGTATTAGCCGCACGGTAAATAGTTGGAAGGGAAGTATTCTTTTAAATGGGGAAAACGAGAATGACCTATTAGGTATGGCGGTCTTGTACCGTAAGGCCAGGGAGGAAGGTATTGAGTTAACCATGATCTGGTTAATAGGAAAGTTGAAGACCGTTTCAGAGAATATTCCAGAGGGGATGGAAGCAGAGCATGCTCAAAGGAAGCTGATCAAAATAATTGCTGGTGTCCTTATGCATGTTCTTGAAGAGATGGATGACAAGCAACCTTCTGAAGAAAGGTCTAGAAAGCTGGATGAAGCGATCAGGCTAGGATATTGCTATGGTTTAACCTATCCGTTTATCGACGATCTTCTTGATGCGAAGCTGTTATCGGATGAAGAGACGAAGAGGTATACGGATTTGATTCGCACGACACTAACGACAGGGACTGTGCCTGAACTAGGCGTGTGGCCAGGAAAGCACGAACCATTAATTCGTTTTATTCATCAAGAATTGGGCGATGCTTTTGAGTATATTAAAGCTCATCAACGACCTGAATCCCTGACTTTATTTTTCGAGCAATCGTATGTTTTTTTCCAATCTCAAGAAGTAGATCGGCTGAGAGAGTTATCTTATGCAGCTTATACAAATAAAGATTTGTATGTACCAGTCATTTTAAAATCATCTTCCTCACGTTTAATTGCTCGGTCCGTCCTTGATGCACCTCAAGATGAAGGGTTTTCGGATCGAACGTTCTATTATGGTATCTATAATCAGTTAGCGGATGATTTTGCAGATATGTTTGATGATTTGAAGGATGGTGCAGTCACTCCTTATACCTATTATATGAAGTATAAGGGTGTGCGCAGTGATTTAATCAATCCTTTTGAAATGTACTGGACCGTTATCTACTACCTTATACATAAGGTCTTTCAGTCAGATAAGAAAACATGTGAGGTCATTTTGGATCGGGCTATCAATGGCTTAAAACGCTTTAAAGAAAAAATGGGTACCAAGAAATACAAGGAAGTAATGGAGATGTTTGCAACAGAAAATCAAATGTTTAATCGTCTCATACAAAAGATGGTTAGAAAAGCGGATGATGTTGATTTCTTTGATAAGCTACTTCGAGATCATATCATTACGTCACTGAGAAACGAGAGGAAAGAGCAAGAGGAATTTTTGAATACCATTGATGAGTTCCGGGATGAAATCAATCACATCATACCTATAGCTCCTAACAAGGATATAGCTGTATCAAATCAATCCATTATTGAAGCAGCTAATTACAGCCTTAAGGGCGATGGGAAACGGCTTCGGTCCATCATGGCTTTGGTCATGGGGGTACAAGGCTTTGGTTTAAGTAAGGAATCCATTGTTCCTTTATTAAAATCATTGGAATATTTGCATACTGCTTCTCTTATTTTCGATGATCTTCCTTCTCAAGACAATTCAGATACTCGAAGAGGGCGGCCAACCCTTCACCACGTATATGATATGGCTGTAGCAGAAATAACGGGTTTATTTTTGACACAAAAAGCGATAGAAGAGCAAGCATCTCTTTATGCTTATAAACCCCAAACCGTATTAAAGCTAATCCATTACTCAGCACAAATGACAGAAATTATGTGCCAAGGGCAGGCGATGGACCTTGGATCCAAAGGAAAGTATTTAAGCTTAGATGAACTGAATCATCTGAGTATGTATAAAACAGGATTAGCGTTTGAAGCTTCCTTAATTATGCCAGCCATTCTTGCGGAGGCAAAAGAACCAGAAATGGTAGCTTTGAAAAAATACGCTCACCATGCCGGCATTGCCTTTCAAATCAAAGATGATCTCCTTGATGTAGAAGGAGATGTGAACCTGCTTGGAAAGCCTACAGGACAAGATACAGGAAATAATAATTCTACATTTGTCTCTATCTTAGGCAAAGATAATGCCAAAAGGGAAATGTGGGAGCACTACTGTCAGGCAACAGAAGCTTTACAGGAGATTCCAAGAAATATTCCTTTTTTAAAGCATTTATTGAATTATATCGTGAACCGTGATCATTAATGATTCCTTAAAAAGGGATCATTTTTTTCCCTATGAAAATATTGATTGCCCTTCAGCTGGTAAAAATATATAATAAAAGTTGTATTAGGGAAACAATTGTTTATGGGTGAAATTTTTAAAGTTTATGGCACATTTTTTATATGAGCACATATCCTTTATAAAGATTAGTGAAATATATAAAATTTTTTATTGAAAAAGTTTGATTAAGGAAACATATTATCTTTAATTCAAATACCTTTAACTATAATTTAAGGAGGAAATTACAATGACGGAGAATCTGTTGTTTGCTTTTGGTTTAACATTAATGGCAGGGTTGGCCACGGGGATTGGTAGTGTATTAGCGTTTTTTACTTCTACAACAAACACAAAGTTTCTTTCTGTTACTCTAGGTTTCTCAGCAGGTGTAATGATCTATGTATCTATGATTGAAATTTTCGTAAAAGCGAAAGATGCACTTGTAGGTTCTATGGGAAATGTGTTAGGTAACTGGATGACCGTGGCGGGTTTTTTCGGAGGGATGTTGTTAATTACATTAATTGATAAATTTATCCCTAAACAAGGAAATCCACATGAGTTGAAAAAAGTAGAGGATATGAAAGAAAAACCGAATAATCAGGCCCTGTTAAAAATGGGAACTTTTACCGCGCTGGCGATTGCCATTCATAACTTTCCAGAGGGAATAGCGACGTTTACTTCGGCTTTGCAGGACCCTGGTTTAGGGATAGCGATTGCCGTAGCCATTGCCATTCACAATATACCAGAGGGAATTGCTGTTTCAGTGCCTGTCTATTTTGCCACTGGTGATAAGAAAAAGGCATTCAAACTGTCATTTTTATCCGGACTATCAGAACCAGTTGGTGCATTAGTTGCTTATTTGTTTTTGATGCCTTTCTTAAACGATGTAATGTTCGGCATCATCTTTGCCGCTGTGGCAGGAATTATGGTCTTTATTTCACTTGATGAATTATTACCTGCCGCGAAAAGATATGATGAAACTCACCTATCCATCTATGGGTTAATCGGTGGAATGGCGGTAATGGCACTCAGTTTGTTATTATTCATTTAGTAAAAAGGCTTTCGACATTTGGTCGAAAGCCTTTTTTATGCTTATTCTACAATTTCTAAGGTTACTTCGATATTTCCCCTAGTTGCTTTTGAGTACGGACAGAAATGATGAGCTTTTTGAACTAAGTCTTCTAATACAGCTCTTTCAATTCCAGTACCTTTTACTTGGAGTGTTACACCAAGCTTAAAGCCTTGGTCGGTTTCATCTTTTATAAGGCTAACGTTTGCTGTTACTTGTGATTCAAATTTTACACGTTCTGATCTTGCCATAAATTGAAGGGCTCCGTCAAAGCAAGCAGCATATCCTGCAGCAAATAACTGTTCAGGATTGGTAGCGCTTGGCAAGGATTTCGCTCTTGGTGTTCCTGGCATGGCGATATCAAGATTAATGGCACCTTCAGGGGATTGAACTTTTCCTTCTCTACCTCCAACTGCAGTTACACTAGAAGTGAATAATACGTTTGACATAGAAATCATCCTTTTAAATGTATTTTTTAAAATTAGATTGTGCAAAATTAAATAACCTATGTGTTTATGATAATAGATGAGATATTAGTTGTCAATAATATAATTGTGCAAAATTAATTGAATTGACGATAAGGAATGGGTGCGATATGATTTTATAAAATTAAATTTATGATCAGTTTATGAAAAAGTTGAGGGATGAATCATGAAGTATGACGATGAACTTGTGAAACTTGAAGACCATTTATGTTTCTCTTTATATGCTTGTTCAAGAGCAATTTTTCGTTTGTATCGACCGTTTTTAGACGAATTGAATGTAACCTACCCACAATATTTGGTGTTGCTCGTGTTATGGGAAAGGAAGCAAAGTACAGTGAAAGAATTAGGAGAACTTCTAGGCCTTGATTCTGGAACTTTAACTCCTATGCTAAAAAGAATGGAAGCAGCGGGTCTCGTCGAACGCAAAAGATCGGCTGAAGATGAGAGGGTTGTGACGATTACTATTACGGTGGAAGGAAATCTCCTTAAAGAGAAGGCTGTTTGTATCCCGCGTTCACTTTTAGAGTCAACAGGAATGACAGAGGAAGAAGTTATTACAATAAATAATGTGATAAAAAAACTACTTCAAAAGGTGAATACAGCTAGTATGAAATGAATGGTCATACCGACGAGGCTTAGAGAAAAATAATGAATTGTTCAATGAGAAGTCCTTCCGTTCGGTTGGACTTTTTGAATGTCACTGCCTCATATCCTGAATATATCTATCATTTTTAGCCAACATATAGGTTGAAAGAATGATCAGGAGTGAGTGCTTTGAACAAATTTCGGTTGTTTTTAGTTGTAACGGTAATGTCATTTTTTCTATCTGGCTGTGTATTTAATGAAACGGAGAATCAGCAAGTTCAAACAAGCCAAGCTAAGGCTAGAATCTTAAATGATGAAACAGAAAAGGTAGATCACACGATCAGGGTCTCACAACTGGCAGAACAATATGTCGAGAAATTAGAAGAAGTAGAACGGGCTAATGTTATTTACTCCAACAACAATGCGTATGTTGCAATTAAACAAAACCAATATAATAGTCTGTCAGATGTTTTAAATCAGAAGATAGCTGACCAGGTACGAAAAGCAGATAATAAAATTCATAAAGTGTACGTTTCTGTAAATCCTGATTTTTATACGACGATGAACAATTATGCGAAAGATATAAGGTCCGGAAGAGACAAAATTAGCTTATACCGAGATTTTTCTAATACAGTTATGAACTTTTTTGGAATCGAAAGTGAATAAAAAACTCACTCGTCTTTGTGGAGATGAGTGTGTTTGTCTAGTATTTTATGGAAGGATATTTCCAGCTGCACGATAAATACTATACCATTCTTCACGAGTTAGTTGGACCTCGCTAGCTTGGATGCAATCCTTTAATCTATCTAAATTCGTTGTACCCACAACAGGTTGCATCTTTGCAGGATGACGTAAAATCCATGCAATCGCAATCGTTGTATTGCTTACATTGTATTTTTCTGCAAGTTGATTAATTTGTTGGTTCAATTCAGGGAATTTTTCATTCCCTAAGAAAGTTCCTTCAAAGAAACCGTATTGGAATGGAGACCATGGTTGAACCGTAATGTCATTTAGACGACAGAAATCAAGAATGCTGCCATCGCGATTAATCGCTGATTCATTTTCCATATTGACATTAATTCCACTAGAAACCATCGTGGCATTTGTGATACTAAATTGTAGTTGGTTGGCGACAATCGGTTGCTTTACGTACTTTTTCAGAAGTTGAATTTGCATCGGATTTTGGTTAGATACACCGAAATGACGGACCTTTCCTGATTCTTCAAGGATATCAAAAGCTTCGGCTACTTCTTCAGGCTCAACGAGTGCATCTGGTCGGTGTAGAAGAAGCGTATCTAGATAATCCGTTTGTAGGCGCTTTAAAATGCCATCCACTGACTCTAAAATGTATTCTTTAGAGAAATCAAACATCCCTTTTCTTATGCCACATTTGGATTGAAGAATCATTTTTTCACGAATATCATCATTCATGTTGATAGCATCGGCAAATATTTCTTCACAAGTACCACCACCATAAATATCGGCATGATCAAAGAAGTTTGCTCCTTCTTCTAATGCTGTTTTTATAAAACGCTCCACCTCTGATTTTTCAAGTGCGTTTATTCGCATACAGCCTACTGCAACAACTGGTACCTCTAATGTGCTATTTCCTAGTCTAATCGTTCTCAAGTGTGTTTCCTCCCAAGTGTACGATAGGGTAATTGTTGAATGAATAGTTCCCAATTCTCCTATTATCAACTATTAACCAATCATAAGCATAATGTGCACGCTTTCACGAATGTGTACAAGCATATTTTGCCATACCTTAAGGCTATATTCAACTTTTACCTCTCATTTGAGAGAAAACAAAAAAGACCCTCTATTTTTAATAAGAGAATCTTCTATGATACCACTTTCTTGGTGAAAACAATGGTAAAACAAACTAGATCTTTATCAATTTTTACTTGTAAGTCACCATTGTATTTTTGTGTAATTTTTTTAATAATCGAAAGCCCAAACCCTCTACTTCTACTTTGTTCTTTCGGTTTAGTGGATTGCTCAATGTGAAAGAACGTTTCGTCAAATTGCCTTAAAGTACTCGAATTTTTTACTTCTATGACAAACGTCCGTTGTAGCTCTTGTATGTCAACAGAGATTCAGCGTTGTGCTTCTGGTAATTCCATCGTGGCGTCATAGCCATTATCTAACAAGTTACTCATTAAGCGAATAAAGTCGGTTGAGGAAATCAATTTCATAATCTCCTCGCTTGAAATGTTCAGCGAAAAGCAATGTGATCTCTTTTGAACTTTTCCATTTTCGTAAAAAGAACAGAGGCAAGGATCGGATTATTAATTTTTAATACGTGATTGTTTACTTCAATTAATTCTTTCACGTAGTTTTCCGTTTCGGTGTAATTCCCGATTTTTAACAATCCAGAAATAACGGTCAAATGATTATTCAGGTCGTGGCGATCTGACCGGACTGAGGCAACTAACGAATGAAACTCCTTTTCATGTGTAGTCTCAGTTAGTTGAACCTTTTGTTTGGTCTCTCTTTGATAGATCGTGCCTATGATAAATAAGGAAGCAATGTTTAATAAGATAACGATAAACATGCTAGCAGGAACACCTAGGATAAACGTGGTTTCCTTCATAATATATAAAGAACCAATAGACATAAAGGTCAAAAATATTTGAAGCAGTACAACAAAAATTAATGGAACAATTCCTTTCATTGGAACCTACTAGCTAGAAACGGGATTTTTATGTTCTTTTTATAGAAGACATATGCAGCCAATGCCATTGGAAGATTCGATGCATTCGCAATTAATATACGTTTCCATGGACTTGCCAATATGGTTTCAATATTTAAAGAAAATAATTGCGAGTACAAAAGAATAAAGGCTGTTTGAAATGTGAAAATGGAGATATAAAAGATTAAAGCAAATAAGAATCCTTGAGTGATTTTCAGTTTTAAGAATAGAGTGACCAAAAGAGCAACAACAACAAATAGTAAGTATACCTTAAACGAAAAGGTCATATACTGATCTGCATAAAATGCTATTGCAGAATATAAAACGGATAATAATAGATATGATTTTCTATTTGCTTTTATAGGAATCCCAAGTAGGACAAAAGTTAGTGCAACTGCGGCTAGTCTCCAATAGGAGTATTAGAAATGATCGGATCAATGGATGAGATTTATTCTATCATGTTTGTAGATAGGGATTAGATTCAACATACCATTGGAGAGGAAACCCCTAAAGTATTAGTAGATTGTTTAAAGCAAATCGATGAATATTTTAAGGGAACTCGCCAAGTATTCACTTTTCCTTATAAATTAGAGGGAACAGAATTTCAGCAAACAGTGTGGAAGTCATTAGCCAATATCCCGTTTGGTGAAACAGGAACTTATAAGGAACTTGCTATTAAGATTAACAATGAAAAAGCAATTAGAGCAGTTGGTCATGCAAATGGTAGAAACAAGCTAAGTATTGTCATCCCCTGCCATCGAATCATTGGATCCAGTGGAAAGCTTACAGGCTATGCGGGAGGCTTGTGGCGGAAGGAATGGTTGCTTCAGCATGAACATGAAGCATTTATGGGGAAAAATTAATCGGAATCTCTTATCACAAAGGTGATAGAGCTTTTTTGTTTTCTATTAATAGAATTTAAAGAGGGATGAGTGGAGGGGATGATTCAGACAGTCTAAGCATTGCAAGGAATGGCGGAGTCCGAATGCGAGGTTGATTCGGACAGCAAAAGCATTGCAAGGGGTTACGCAGTCCGAATGCGAGGTTGATTCAGACAGTCCAAGCATTGTAAGGAATGGCGGAGTCCGAATGCGAGGTTGATTCGGACAGTCCAAGCATTGTAAGGGATTACAGAGTCCGAATGAGGAGTTGATTCAGACAGCAAAAGTATTGTAAGGGAATACCGAGTCCGAATGCGAGGTTGATTCGGACAGTAAAAGCATTGCAAGGGAATACGGAGTCCGAATGCCGGGGTGATTCGGACAGCAAAAGCATTGTAAGGGAATACCGAGTCCGAATGCGGGGTTGATTCGGACAGCAAAAGCATTGTAAGGGAATACCGAGTCCGAATGCGGGATTGATTCAGACAGCAAAAGCATTGTAAGTGAATACAGAGTCCGAATAAGGGATTAATTCGGACATTCGAAGCAATATATGGAATTTCGTACAGCCCAAGCAACGGCAGGAATTATCGAGTGTGACTCTAGTATTCCGCCAGCGGATCTTCTTTTTCTACTCTATCGGTAACAATTGAATGGGGCTCCCATTATACGCCTTATTTTTACTAACTTGGACAAGCGCCGATGCAAACTCTCTCTCATCTTCATATATCTGTAAAAGAATGATTATGATAGGAGGGAATTTGATTGTTCGGGTATTCAATGGTCCAAATGGTAAGAACTCATGCGGATAAATTGGAGCGACCATTAAGGGAACAAATATTAAACTTGTATAAACCCTTTAAATGGACGCCTTGCTTTTTGCATAACATGTTTGAAGGGATGTTAAAGATAGGTAGAAAGTACTCGGTGATTATTGAATTTCAGGAAGGGTGTTACGACGCTGGGTGTAAAGAAGTAGATGAAGTGATGAATCATCATATGAGAAATAAAATTAAGAGTCATTTTCCTAGAGTTTCCTGCTGTAGTGCTGATATAACTCCTAGTGGTTTAGACGAAATGCTCAATAGTTGTCATCATATTAAAAGAGTGTATCTCAATAGTGAGGTAAAGGCTTTTCTTAATGTAGCAGTACCCTCTGCCAATGCTCAAAATATTGTTAGAAACGGTACAATATTAACTGGTAATGGGGTGAAAATTGCCATCATCGATACAGGAATCTATCCACATCCAGATCTTTCAGGTCGAATTACAGACTTTGTTGACCTTATCAATAATCGAACAGAAGCGTATGACGATAATGGACATGGTACGCACTGTGCAGGAGATGCTGCTTCTGCATCTGTCAATTATCCGGGACCTGCTCCAAGGGCCGATTTGGTAGGAGTAAAGGTGCTAGATAAATTGGGGTCAGGTTCACTTGAAACCGTGATGCAAGGGGTGGACTGGTGTATTCAATATAACGAAAATAACCCAAATAATAAGATCGATATCATCAGTATGTCGTTAGGAAGTACCGCGCAAAAATACCGTTCTGAAGATGATGATCCAATGGTTAAGATGGTAGAGGCAGCGTGGGCATCTGGAATCGTTGTTTGTGTGGCGGCTGGGAATGAAGGGCCAGAAAAAGGTACGATTGCTAGTCCAGGATTAAGTGACAAAGTGATAACGGTAGGTGCGCTTGATGATCGGAATACGGTAGAGAGAAACCACGATGATGTTGCGAGCTTCTCCAGTCGTGGACCAACCATCTATGGTGGAGTAAAACCAGATATATTAGCACCTGGAGTCAATATCGTTTCATTGCGATCGCCAAATTCCTATTTAGATAAATTGCAAAAAAGCAGTCGAGTAGAAAATGACTACACTACTTTATCGGGTACTTCGATGGCCACGCCCATTTGTGCAGGGGTTGTTGCGTTAATGAAAGAAGCAAATCCAAGTCTAACACCTGATAAAATCAAAGAATTATTAATGACTAACACAGATGTTTGGCGAGATCGAGATAAGAATATTTATGGTTACGGTTATATTAATGCAGAAAGATCTATTCCAGAGTAATGGTCGATAAATAGCTGCCGATTCCTGCATCTAGGATCAAGAGAGTCCGTACTTCTTGATTGGGAGGTCAGGTTAAGCATCCGTGCTGATAAATAGAAGGAAAAATTCCGCTTATATAATAATTTTTATTAAAAATTGGTTAAATAGACGGAGAAATTCCGTCTATTGACTCTAAAAGTTCAAAAATGAGAGAGTTTGCAGTGCATAACCGGAAAATCTTCCCTTATTCACCCCGAAACGGGCCTTCATTCTGCAACTAACCGGAAAACCTCCGCTTATTTCTTTAAGGCTTTGTATTCCTAACGAAGGAAAGCTCCACTTCCGTCAGTGGAGCTTTTTTGTATTAAAAGATATTCAACCAAAAAATATAATTGACAATGAGAATCATTATCGATTATATTAAAGTTATTAATAATGATAATCATTTTCAATTAGAGGGGGAAAACAGTGAAAATATTTATTGGCTATGTAAGTATGTCCGGTAATACAGAGGATATGGCGAATATTTTGAAGGAACCTCTTCTTGAATGTGGATGTGAGGTAGATCTACTTGATTTAGAAACAGTAGATATACATTCTTTAAAAAGCTTCGATTGCATCTTTCTTGGTGCGTACACCTGGGGAGATGGGGATCTGCCATACGAGGTCGAAGAGTTTTTCGACGAACTCAAAAAACTACATTTAAATGGAATAAAGGCTGCATGCTTCGGCTCAGGTGATACACTCTATCCTAAGTTTTGTATGGCCGTGGATATAATGGCATCAATACTTAAGGAACAGGGCTGTGATGTATTTGAGGAAAGGTTAAAGATAGAACTAAGTCCTGAAACAGACGAGGAAGTAGAAGAATGCAGACAATTTGCGAAGTCATTTTATCAATGGGCTAACAAGGGGGAAAAGCTTACATATGTTTGAAAAAGGTGAATGGTTCTTGCAGTATCCCCTTTCACACAGTATTTATAAGCTAGTATGTATTTCCCCATTTATATTTGGAATAGGGGACAATGGGTTAATTGTTTGATATAACCCTTATAACAATAAATGGACACATACCTTCTTCCCAACACCCCAACGACTTTGGGTCTAGCTGGTCTTGTTTACATCCTTTTAAAGAGTTGTCGATTAAACCATTCATCCGTTCCCTATTTTTATATAAAAATCACTTATATATTGGTACTCAAATTAATAAAGAATCAGGTGGTTTGTGGAGTTTCTCTTAGTTAAAAGCTTTAAGGAGTGGGTCTGGGTTAACCAGATCCACTCTTTTTGTACAAAGAAAAGAAAGTATAAGAATTTCAACTTTGAAAATTGTCTAGCTCCAGCGCCCTAGCGCTTTTCTTATATAGAATAAAAAAGTGCAGACGATACCAAAACAATGCTAGTGTTAACGCTTACATACCAACATACGACATTTATATAATTAACTTGTAACCAAATGAGACAAATATTAAGGGGGAACAAAAATGAAGAAGTTTTTGAAAACGATTTCTCTAATGCTAGCTTTTATGTTAGTGGCAGGTGTGCTAGCTGCGTGTAACAGTGAAAGTAGCGGTGGTGGAAGCAGCAGTAGCAAAGTAAGTGTAGGAATCGTATTACCAACTAAAGACGAACCAAGATGGGTTCAAGACGAACAAAGATTCAAGGATGCTTTATCAGGCTCAGAATATACTACAGAGATTCTTTTTAGCCAAGGTTCATCTGCTAAGGAAAAAGAAAATGTAGAAACATTATTAAACAAAGGGATTGAAGTACTAATCATTAGCCCTCAAGATGGGGATGCAGCAGCGGCTGCTGTTGAAGCTGCGAAGAAGGACGGAGTTACGGTTATTGCTTACGACCGTTTAATTACAAACACAGATGCAGTAGATTACTATGTAACATTTGATAGTCTTGCTGTAGGTGCGGCACAAGGTCAATACTTAATTGATTCTGCAGAAGGTTCGAATGTTCCATTGTACTTATATGCTGGTGCGGCTTCAGATAATAACGCTTTCTTGTTCTTTGAAGGAGCTTGGAGTGTTCTTCAACCGAAGATTGCTGATGGAACATTTACCATCGCAAACTCAAGTGAAGCTGAGAAGTTAAAGGATAAAGAGGAATTAACTCGTGATGAAATGAGTAAAATTCTTGGCCAAGTAACAACAAACTGGGATCCAAATGAAGCGAAAAACAAGGCTCAAACACACCTAACAGCTGTTGGTGCAGATATGAAGGGTGATGTGGCTATTCTAGCGCCAAACGATGGTACAGCTCGTTCTATTGCAGACGTATTCTCTTCTGACGGAGAAGTTACTAGCTTTGTGGTAACAGGACAAGACGCTGAAAAAGCATCTATTCAATATGTCATCGATGGCAAACAATCGATGACGGTATTCAAGGATGTTCGTACCCTTGTTACGGATGCAATGGGAATGGCAGTTGATATTCTTGATGGAAAGACACCTGAAACGACAGGTAGCTACGATAATGGAGAAGTAGAAGTAAAAGCGAAACAAACAGATGTTATCGTTGTTGATGAGGAAAACGTGAAGAGTGAATTAATTGACTCAGGATACTACGAAGCTAGCGAATTTACTGGACTTTAAAAAATAAACAGTAGTTGTTGCGAAATAGTGGTAGAGTAGTCTATCACTATTTCGTAGTTGTAATAGTTGTCTTGAAAGAGGGGGCATACAAATGAGTAAGTATATTTTGGAGATGAAACAAATCTCCAAGCATTTTTCAGGAGTAAAGGCACTAAGCGATGTGAATTTCAAAGTGGAAAAAGGTGAGATTCATTGTCTAATAGGTGAAAATGGTGCAGGAAAGTCCACATTGATGAAGGTGCTAAGCGGGGTGTACCCTTATGGATCCTACGAAGGAGATATTTTGTATGAAGGAAATGTACAACAGTTTAATAAGATTAGTGATAGTGTAAAAACAGGAATCGTTATTATTTATCAGGAGCTGGCTTTATTTCCTGACCTAACTGTATATGAAAATATTTTTGTGGGTAATGAAGTGAAAAACGGTGGAATGGTGGACTGGAATAAAACCATTGCTGAATCAAAAAAAATGCTGAACAAGGTGAAGCTAGATGTCAATCCAGACACACTCATTAAAGATTTAGGAG
Source organism: Robertmurraya sp. FSL R5-0851 (assembly GCF_038002965.1). Classification (NCBI taxonomy): domain Bacteria; kingdom Bacillati; phylum Bacillota; class Bacilli; order Caryophanales; family Bacillaceae; genus Robertmurraya; species Robertmurraya sp. FSL R5-0851. The sequence goes on from NZ_JBBOOE010000001.1 coordinate 870,883, forward strand.
TAGGGAAACGTCAACTAGTTGAAATTGCGAAAGCTCTAAGCAAGGACGTTAAGTTGCTTATTCTTGATGAACCAACCGCCGCACTAAATGAGGATGATAGTGAAAATCTGCTGGAGTTATTACGTGAACTTAAAAGCCAAGGAATCACGTGTATCATGATTTCCCACAAGCTAAAAGAAGTCATTTCTATTGCAGATAAAGCAACGGTTCTCCGTGATGGTCAGACGATTTGTACATTGGATGCTGCCAAAGGAGAAATCAATGAGAGCAATATCATAAAGAACATGGTGGGGCGTGCAATAGAAGATATTTACCCAAAAAGAGAAAAGCAAGCATTCGGTGGGAAAATTCTTGAATTGTATAATTGGTCTGCCTATGACCCTCAATTAGGTAGACAAGTCGTGAAAAATGTAGATCTACATGTAAAGAAAGGTGAAATTGTAGGGATCGCAGGACTAATGGGTTCTGGACGTACGGAACTTGCGCTGAGTATCTTTGGTAATGCAAAGTCCTATAAGGTTGAAGGAGATTTAGTCATAGCAGGAATCTCAAAAATGCTCAAGCATCCAAGCGATGCGATAAATGCAGGAATTGCGTATGTTACCGAGGACAGAAAGGGCGATGGTCTGTTTTTATATCAGGACATTAAAAGCAATATTTCGGCTGCAAATCTTAAGGGAATTTCCTCCAATGGCTTGATCAATGACAATGAAGAGAGTAAGATTGCCGACCATTATAAGAAATCATTAACGATAAAGGCCTCTTCCTTAGAGCAAATAGTTGGGAACTTAAGTGGAGGAAATCAGCAGAAGGTATCATTAGGAAAATGGCTGTTTGTTGGGCCAAAGCTGTTAATTCTAGATGAGCCTACTCGAGGGATAGATGTGGGTGCGAAATTTGAAATTTATACAGTTATGAACGAGTTAATTAAACAAGGCATGAGTATCATTATGATTTCATCTGAACTTGGTGAAGTATTAGGAATGAGCGATCGGGTGTATGTAATGGCTCAAGGTGAAATAAAAGGTGAGTTGTCGATAGATGAAGCAAACCAAGAAAATATTATGCAGCTTGCTACGCAATAGGAGGTTAATACAATGAGTCTTTTTAAAGAAGCGAAAACATTAATCAGTGAGAATATTCGTGACTATGGTATGTATATTGCCCTTTTTGTCATCATTCTTACCTTTTCATTTATGACGGACGGATTATTTATGTCCTCCCGTAATATTAGTAATTTACTAGATTCTGCAGGGTATATCGCCGTTTTAGCTGTAGGTATGACACTCGTTATTGTCATTAGACATATCGATTTATCTGTTGGGTATGTAGCTGGTTTTCTTGGAGCAATCGCCGCTATCCTCCTTACACAAGCAGGGGTGTCTATTTACATTACGATACCTATCATTCTCATTTTAGGAATTGTTGTTGGTTTACTAAATGGCTTTTTAGTTGCCCAAATTGGAATACCTTCCTTTGTTGCTACATTGGCAGGCTGGCTAGTTTTTAGAGGAGCCTTGCTACAGGTAACAGAAAAGACAGGGACAATTATCATTCAAGACGATAGATTTAATGCAATTGGTAATGGTTATATTCCTTCCATTCTTCAAATCAACGGTCTTCATTTACTTTCCTTATTAGTCGGTTTAGTAGGAATTCTATTTTATATCTATGGTGAAATTTCTACACGCAGAAACAAAATTAAGTATGACTTTGAAGTGGTATCAAAGGGGATTTTTATTTTAAAATTGGTGTTCGTTTCAGCCATTATCGCCTACTTAACATGGATCTTAGCGGGTTATAATGGATTTTCATGGACAGTCATGATTATCCTGCTAGTAGTGATTGTGTATCACTTCTTAACCACAAAGACGGTGCTTGGAAGACATGTATTTGCAGTAGGTAGTAACCCAGAAGCAGCCCATCTTAGTGGGATCAATGTAAAGAAAATTACTTATATGGTATTTGGTTCGATGGGAATGTTAGCAGCTCTTTCAGGTATTCTATTTACCGCACGCTTACAATCTGCAACAACAACAGCAGGGACTTTATTTGAACTTGATGCTGTAGCAGCAGCATATGTTGGTGGAGTTTCTGCGGCTGGAGGAGTCGGAAAAGTAACGGGAGCCATTATTGGTGCAATTGTTATGGCTTCGTTATCTAATGGGATGAACCTACTAGGAGTTGGGATTTCTTATCAATATATCATCCGAGGTGGTGTATTAGCCTTAGCCGTAATTTTTGACGTAATGACTAGAAAAAAACGATAGATACGTAGAAGAGGGATTACAATAGGTAGTCCCTCTCTCTTTCTATTTCTGACAGAAAGTCTCCGCTTCTTCCCTCAATAAAAAAGCTGAAAATTCCAACTAAATATATTGAAGAATGGCAAGTAGATGATATGATGAGAGTAGTTTACTATAAGTGGAAGGGGGATCAGTCATTTGCGAAAAACTAGTATATTATTACTATCCCTTACTTTCATTATCCTTTGCTATTTTACTTTTGTATCAGCAAAAAAAGTTTTTCGCTCAGATTGGCAGTTATCTCAAGAAATCAATCATAATGTAGATCAGCACCGTTTGGTATTAATTACTCAAGATATGGAAACATCCTTCTGGGATCAGGTAGAGAGTGGCGCTCGAAAGCAAGCCTTGAAGGAAGGGGCAAGTCTAGAGGTTTGGGGTAGCTATGGAAACAATCAGGAGGACTTTTTAGAGAAGATCGAAATCGCACTTTATTCAAAAGTAGATGGGATCATTGTACAAGGTTTAGATAACGAAGATTTTAAAGATCTAACAAAAATAAAGGCATCGTTCTATGGTATTCCTATCATTACTGTCGCAAATGATGTTCCAATGTCAGAGAGCTTTAGAAGAACTTTTGTTGGTTCTGATCAGTATCAAGCGGGCCGAATGCTTGCAAATGAACTAACGAAAGAAATGGGTACTTCTGGAACCGTCGTGTTAATGTATGATAGTGAGCATGAATATTACCAGTCACAGAGATTAAGTGGAATACAAGATGTGTTAAATGTGTATCCAAATATTAAAACGGTTCTTGCTCAAACTTCGGAAACAAGAGAACAAGTTCTTACCACCACTCAAGATGTGATGAATCGTAATCCAGATGTGGATGCATTTATAGCAGTTAATGCGAATTTTTCTGCGGGCATGGTTCAGGAAATTGGAAAGCGTTCTCAAGTAGAGCCCTATTTCATTTATTCGTTTGACGATGGTCCCGAAACGTTAACTCTTCTAAAGGAAGAAAAGCTAGACGGAATCGTTAAGCAATCCCCAGAGATGATGGGGGAAATTAGCGTTCAATTGATTATGCAGTGGTTAAATGGTGAAACGGTACCTCTCAATATAGACGGGTATTTTACAGATATTCATTTCTTGAAAGCGGTAGACGTCCAATGAACAGTATTCAGAAGAAAATTCTTACATTAACAACAGTAGTTCTTGTGATTATGTCCGTGATTTGGGTAGCGCTTACATATTATAATCATAAAACACAAAATCAATATAATGAGATTCTTCAACGATATCTTAGTCTGAACGAGGTAACGAGTGCAAGCCAACAACTAATCACCGATCTCAATAACTATATGCTCAAGCCTACCTCTGAAAATCTAGATCTGCTCGAGCATAGCAAAGAAGAATTAATAGGAGCGAAACTAGATGTGGATACGTTAAGGAACCCAGAGAACCATTTCACTTTGTCCAATTATATTAACCTGATTGATAGTCTTCAAGAAACAACAGACAGGTTTCTACTCTATTATTCTGAAAAAGATACGGAGGCCTCCACGAAGGAATTTACGGAGGCGATGAATATTTCCAATTATATTTCTGAGATGACTCTGACCTTACTGGATAAAGAATTAAAGACCCATGACAAGTTTTATCGAAGCATCATCGAACGATCTGGAGAGGTAATCAAACTTGGCATGTGGTTGTTGTTGCTAATTACCTTTGTACTTATTTTCATTACGTATTGGTTTTCATTGGGTATTACGAGACCTGTGCTCAAGTTAACTCAAGCAGCCAACGAACTATCCAATGGAAAATTTGATGTTGAAATAAAAGTGGAGACAAATGATGAGATTGCCTTTCTTGCTCGAACCTTTGACCGAATGCGTAACAATATTAATAACCTAATCTCGGAAATTAAAAATAAGGCACAGCTAGAACGGGAACTTCAAGAGAATAAGATTTTATTACAAGAAAGTCAATTTCGAAGTCTTCAGAGCCAGATCAATCCGCACTTTTTATTTAATACTCTCAATACACTATCAAAGAAGGCGTATTTAGAGGGATCTGAAGAAACTAGTGATCTCCTAGTCAGTGTGGCAGGATTGCTTCGATATAATTTAAAACAAATTGATCGATCGGTGACTTTGTATGAAGAGGTTGCTGTATTAAAACAATATATGGATATTCAAAAAGCAAGGTTTACTGAGCGTCTGAAATTAATCTTGGAAGTTGATGAAGACTGCCTATTTGTGCGTATTCCAGCTCTTACTCTTCAACCGATTATTGAAAATGCAGTGATTCATGCCATTGAACCTCGAGAAGAAGGTGGTACGATCTGGTTCCGAGTAAAAGATGGAGAAGACATGATTACCATTGAAATTGAAGACGATGGAAAAGGAATGGACCAAGAGAAAATTCAGCAAATTCTAGAAGAGAACACGATGGAAACGGAAGGCCATTCTACAGGAATTGGATTCAGCAATGTTGTAAAACGACTGCGTTTATTTTACGGGTATGATCATGTGATTGATATCTTTAGTGATAAGGGAAATGGGACGAAGGTGGCATTATATATTCGGAAAGAAGGGGTGAAAAAAGGATGATCAAGCTCCTAATCGTTGATGACGAACAAATAGAAAGGGAAGGCATGCAAGCCATTTTAGAAAAAACCTACCCTGAACATATAATCCAACAAGCGAAAAATGGGAAAAGGGCTATTCAAATGGCTACAGAGTTTCAACCTGATGTGATATTTATGGATATCAAGATGCCTGGTATGAACGGACTTGAGGCAGTAGAACAGATCAGTGCGAATCATCCACATATCAAATTTATTATGGTGACAGCGTACGACACTTTTGATTATATGCGTCACGCCATTAAACTTGGAGTGAAGGATTATTTGCTCAAGCCGAGTAAAGCAAGTGATATTGTAGTAACGGTAGGCAAGGTTCTGAAACAGATTGAAGAAGAACGAAAAACTCTTGCACTAAGTCAGTATCAACAAAGTGCACTACAAAAAACACTTTCACTCGTTGAAACAGATGTGGTAACACAATTATTGTTTGATCACGTTCATGAAGTCCACGTAGATATGCTTGTAGAGATGCTTGATATTCGATCGACAAATGAAATGTTTGTTATGCTTGTTCTGATTCCCACAGGGTCAGAGCATGAATATTCCAAAGTAAAAGAAAAAGTTAGACAAACAAAGAGTGGATGGGTCGGAGCCCTCTACGGAAATCAGCTCCCCATTATTGTTTTCAGACAGCCAGATAAATCCTACCGTTCTCAAGCTACATCGCTTGCACGAGAGATCCTTTCCCTTTCTCATGCACAACACGGAACAGGATGGTTTATTGGTGTTGGTGAGGTATGTTATTCACTAGAGCATATCAGGCAATCGTATCAAGATGCACTTGTTGCAACAATGGATACAACGCTCCCAATGAAGTACCGTTTCTATAAGGATATATCCCTTTCAGGAGATTCAAGTCATGGACAGATTGCTCCGCACCAGAAAAAAGAATTCTTGGATCAAATACGCCTTGGAAACTGGAATTATATCCGGCTGAACGTGCTCAATATATTACAAGTATACGAGAATGATGAAACAGAATTGTTGCAAGCTCAACAACGGATGTTAGAAGTACTATGGATCGTATCTCGTGTTTTAAGTGAAGTGGGAGTAGAAACAGATAGTCCCTTATATCCTTCACAAGCTAGTGACTACCGTCAACTGAGATTAGAAACGATACAAATACTAGAGCGGATGCGACAGTCGTACGTCAATCATTACGAAAAATTAGAATCAGATACGATTCAACAGATCAAACAATACATTATTGATCATTCCCATGAGGATATATCATTAGATGCCCTAGCAAAGAAAGTAGGGCTCAGCCCCATATATATAAGTAAGATGTTTAAAGAAAAGCTTGGAATTAACTATATCGACTTTCTAACAGAGTGTAGGATTGAGAAAGCAAAGAAATTAATGTGTGATCCTGAGAAAAGTATAAAGGAAATTACCTTTGAAGTTGGTTATCATGACCCAAATTACTTCAGTAAGGTGTTTAAAAAAATGGTTGCGGTTTCACCAAATAAATACCGAAAGACGCTTCTTGGTATTTAGTTTAGTCGGAAAAGGAGAGGGAGCAAATGGATCGGGGATTTTCCAATGCTAGATTGATTATGTTCACACTCACGCTAATCTTTTTTACATCTGCTTGTGAGAATGCAGCTGAAACTAGAGCAACGACAGACCCTTCTGCAGTTGAAAAAAACCATTCTCCTGGTCAACCATCAGAGGAGGGAAAAATCAAAATTGGATTTTCTATGGATACATTAGAGGAAGAACGGTGGTTAAGAGATCGAGCCCTTTTTAAAGAAGCGGTTGAAAATTTAGGCGCTGAAGTAGAGATAATGGCTGCGAATGAAGATGATGCCAAACAAATTTTACAAGCAGAAACACTAATCAGCCAAGGAGTTGACCTATTGGTTGTTGTACCCAACAATGCAGAAGCAACAGCAGCTATTGTGAATAAAGCGCATCTAGCAGGAATAAAAGTCATTTCATATGACAGGCTAGTAAAAAATGCGGATATTGACATGTACATTTCCTTTGATAACGAGCAAGTGGGTGAGCTTCAAGCAAAGGCCATTACGGAGTTAGTACCAAAGGGGAGATATGTATTAATAGGAGGTGCTAGTACAGATTATAATGCTCATTTGTTGAAAAAAGGGGTGTTTAACGTACTACAGCCATACATAGACAGAGGGGACATTACAATCGTTTATGACCAATGGACTGATAATTGGACTCCAACAAATGCTTATAAGAACATGGAAGTAGCTTTAAAAGCTAATAATAATCACATTGACGCAGTCATAGCTGCTAATGACGCAACAGCAGGCGGTGCAATTGCAGCTCTCGAAGCCCATGGACTGGCAGGGAAAATACCTGTAAGTGGTCAAGATGCAGAGCTTGCAGCTGCCCAGCGCATTGTGGTTGGAACACAACACTTGACTATTTATAAGCCCTTGAACATGCTAGCAGAGAAGGCCGCTGAACTAGCGGTTAAGATGGCAAAAGGGGAAAGTATAGTTGCTGATAGAAAGATAAACAATGGGAAAATCGAAGTTCCTTCAGTTCTACTAGCGCCCATTGCGGTTGATAGGCATAATATAGATGAAACGATTATCAGAGATCACTTTCACTCGAGGGAAGATGTTTATATGGTAGATCAATAAAGGAAAGGGCCCTGTCACCTAAAACTACTCATTATTAAGGGGGATGAAAATGGAGCATATTGTAATTACTGCTGTATTAAAACCAAAAGAAGGCCTGCAGGGGCAACTATTATCAGAACTCAAAAAGGTACAAGTGGCATCAAGGGAAGAGGCAGGTTGTATAAAGTATGACTTGCACCAATCTGAAGACCAAACTTTCGTTTTATATGAAGTGTGGAAGGATGAGGATGCGCTGGAAAACCATATTCAGTCGGCTCATTATCAGGAATACAGGAACAATATTGCAGACTTTATATCAAATAGAGAAGTGTATAAGCTGAAAATAATGGAATAAGTTCAAAGATTTGAGTGGCGGAACCGTCGAAAAAACCTGTTATTTGCAGGTTTTTTAGTGGTCTTTTTAAGATGGGAGCTTTTCGCCGTATCTCCTTCGAAACAAATCATTTGATTTCGAAGGACCAGATGTCTAATATATAAATATCGGGAATTGCCGATTTGATATGATGTTTTCAGATCATCTATCCATCTTCCATTGGGATAGTGATAATCGATATAGAAAGAGGCAAATGACATTGAAGCAGGAATTGGAACGCTTAAATGATGAACAAGCCGTTGAAATTTTTAAGGCATTGTCGAACCAGACGAGGGTGAGCATTCTTCAAATGTTAAAAGATCCTCACAGTCATTTTTCACCGCAAGCCCATATTATTGCTGATGAAGGATTTGAAGGCGGGGTTTGCGTAGGGGATATCCGAAGCAAGGCGGGGATTTCGCAATCCACTACTTCACAGTATTTATCGATTCTGCTGCAAAGCGGACTTGTTGAAATAAAGCGAATCGGACAATGGACGTATTATCGCCGTAATGAGGAGACGATTAAAAAGTTCGAAAAATACATTGGTACAAAAATTTAAGGAGAATTGAAGTGAGTTTATTACAGCATCGAGCATATAACAGGTTGTACCAAAAGGATAAAATGACGCTTGGTTTCGCGATTCCGACGGCAAGGATGTCCAAATATCCGATTATGGAAAATCAGCTGTCGCTTGCCCGCAAAATTGAAGACCATGGTTTCGCGGCATTGTGGCTTCGGGACGTTACGATTCAGAATTTGAATATTGATGATAATGGTCAAATGTATGATTTATGGATTTATTTGACCTATCTTGCGGCGCATACCAAGGATATTGCACTCGGGACGGCTAGTGTGGTCCTCCCTCTGCGCCATTCTGTCAGAGTTGCAAAGGAAGCATCATCTATTGACCGGTTGTTTCCCGAACGGCTGATCATGGGAGTGGCTTCAGGAGACCGGGATAAAGATTTCACAGCTTTGGGAATTTCCAAGCTCGAAAGTGGAGGGCTGTTTAAAAAGAATTATACATTCCTTGAACGGCTGTTAAAGGAGGACAGTCCGACAATCAACAGCGATTTAGGCGTCATCGATGGAACGGATATGAGAATGATTCCCAAACCTTTTTCTTCGATTCCGACTATGGTGACAGGATTCAGCAATCAATCGATTGAATGGATCGCCCAGAATGGGGACGGCTGGATCCAGTACCCGAGGATTATCCCACAACAAACTCAATTGATTAATGAGTATCGCGAGTTGTCGGAAATTCACGCCCCAGGAGTGTTTAAGCCTTTTACTCAGACTTTATTTATCGATTTATCGGAAAATCCCGATTCGTTTCCTGTTCCGATTCCGTTAGGATTTCGTGTAGGGCGCAAACAGTTATTAGAAATTCTATATCAATTTCAATCCATTGGTGTCAATCACCTGGCATTTGTATTGTATTTTTCAAAGCGCCCTCCCGAGGAAGTCATCCAGGAGCTTGGAGAGTTTGTGTTGCCTTACTTTCCGACTCATGATGTTCCAGTATTAGATTAGTTTTTAAAAAAATTAGATAAGGGAAGAAGATGAACTTATGTCTAAACATGCAAATAAACTAAACGAAATTCCATTCTCGGTGCTTGATCTTTCACCGATAACAACCGGAAGTACTCCTGCTGACTCTTTCCTCCATACATTGGAACTCGCACAGCTTGCTGAAAAACTTGGTTACAACCGTTTTTGGCTCGCAGAACATCATAATATGCCGTTTATCGCCAGTTCCGCCACTTCTGTGGTGATGTCCCATGTGGCAGCCGGTACATCAAAAATCAGGATTGGTTCAGGAGGAATCATGCTGCCGAATCACGCACCGCTCGTCATCGCTGAGCAGTTTGGCACTCTTGAATCCTTATATCCTGGGCGAATTGACCTTGGTCTGGGGCGGGCACCCGGTACAGACCAGGGGACCGCTCGTGCATTGAGACGCGACTGGGGAAGTACCGGAGATGACTTTCCTGAGCAATTAGCGGAACTCCGAGGTTACTTTGATCCATCCTTGGCCCAAGGAAACCCTATAAAAGCGATTCCAGGTGAAGGGTTGAATATTCCAATCTGGCTGCTGGGTTCAAGCGGCTTCAGTGCGCAGCTGGCCGGGGAACTGGGTTTGCCATTCGCGTTTGCCTCCCATTTCTCGCCACTTAACACTCTGGGTGCACTACAGATCTATCGCAAGGCGTTTAAGCCTTCGAATGTTCTCGATAAGCCGTATGCCATGGTGGCCTTGAATATCATTGCAGCAGAAACAGATAAAGAGGCAAAACTCCTTTTCACAACCCTGCAGCAGCAATTTTTGAATCTGATGAGCGGCAACCTTACACAGCTTCAACCACCGGTAGATGACATATCCGAAGTGGCCAGCAGCTACCAATTAAAGGCTCTTGAGCAGCAATTAGGCACATCGATTGTTGGCAGCCAGCAGACGATAAAGGACAAGCTGCATACATTTTTGAAGGAGAGCCAGGCTGATGAAATCATGGCCATTGCCCAAGTTTACGACCACAAAGCTCGCCTTCGTTCATACGAGCTTCTGGCAGAAATTACAAAAAGCGAAAGGTAAAAAGGAGGACATCAGCATTTGACATCAAGAATTCTTCCAAAGGGCATCACCATCATTAAACACGTGGCAGAGCGATACTAAATGTTTTTATACCTTTATATATCTAGCAGTATCATATACTAAACACGGTAGATTACTTGTATTTATTGTGTTAAATGAGAATAATACCCACGATGCTTTTACAAATTTAAGGGGGCTTATCATTATGAGCAAAAAAATCGCTACACTAATAACAGACTTATTTGAAGATGTAGAATTCACAGAACCAGCACAAGCATTTAAAGATGCTGGTCATCAAGTGATCACAATCGACATACAGGCTGGAAAAGATATTACTGGTAAAAAAGGTGAAACAGTAAAAATAGATAAAGGAATTGGGGAAGTTAATCCTCAAGACTTTGATGCTTTACTCATCCCTGGCGGCTTCTCTCCTGATTTATTACGTGAAGATGATCGTTTTGGTGAATTCGCAAAAGCATTTATACAAGAAGGTAAACCTGTTTTTGCCATTTGCCATGGCCCACAAGTATTAATTGATACAGACCTATTAAAAGGCGTCGACATAACAGGTTTCAAATCAATAAGGAACGATCTCAAAAATGCAGGTGCTAACTACAAAGATGAAGAAGTTGTAGTAAGCAATAATATTGTAACAAGCCGTTTTCCGGATGACATTCCTGCCTTTAATCGTGAATCCTTAAAATTATTAGCTGAATAATAGGTATTGAATAGTATCGTTTTAGAAATAAATTTCACAATAAATGATCAATACAAAAAAGATTTTAAGAAGGAAGGGTTTTACTATGTCATTAAATGGTAAACGAGTAGTTGTTTTAGGGGGTACTTCTGGTATTGGTTTAGCAACTGCCAAAGCGTTTCTAGATCAATCTGCTCAAGTGATCATTGCCAGCCGTTCTGTTTCCAAATTAAATGAAGCAAAACAAGTTCTTGGTGGAAGTGTAGAAGGAATTGAAATCGATTTTCGAAGCGAAGAAAAAGTAGCAGAATTTTTCAGTAAGGTTGGAAAATTTGACCACCTTGTGGTAACAGCAGGAGAAGGTGCGATGGGGCACTTTAGCGAACTGCCTGTGGCAAGTGCTAAAGAGGCATTTGATAGTAAGTTCTGGGGGCAATATATTACTGTCCGTTCAGCACTTCCATATTTAAGCAATGAGAGCTCAATCACCTTAACCTCTGGTGTATATGGCGTTCGTCCTCCTCAAGGCGCTACTACGTTAGCGGCAATCAATTCAGCCATTGAAGGATTGGTTCGAGGACTTTCCGTAGACCTAGCCCCTATTAGGGTAAACGTGGTTTCACCTGGAATTGTAGACACTCCAATCTATGCTGGAATGTCAGATGATCAGAGGCAAGCACTGTTCAACGGCATTGCACAACAGCTCCCTGTTGGACGGATTGCAAAGCCGGAAGACATAGCTGAAACCTATGTATACCTTGCTAAGAACGGTTTTACTACTGGGACGGCTGTTCTTATTGATGGTGGAGCTCACTTAGTATAATCGCCTAAATCGATGTTGAAAGGAAGCTTACCACCTTACCAAGCAGCAGTTCTAACTAAAATAGAAATAAGGTAAGAATTAAGTGATTTACTGGTGGCAATACTGCAATAGAGTATTGCCGCCTTTTTTGTTCATTAGTTACATAAAAGATACAAAAGGAAGTGTTGGTTTTTAATGAGTGTACAGGATGAAAATCAATTAACAAAAATAAAAAATTCCCTTGAGAGTCGTGTAGTTACATTGCCTGATGGAACTTCTCTGCCAAGAATAGGACAAGGAACTTGGTACATGGGAGAAAATCCTCAAATGAGAGATAGGGAAATCAAAGCTTTACAACTCGGTATAGAATTAGGCATGAAACTAATAGATACGGCGGAAATGTATGGTAATGGCGATTCTGAACGCTTAGTAGGTGAAGCAATTAAGGGACGTAGAGATGACGTCTTTTTAGTATCAAAGGTGTATCCTCATCATGCAGGATTAGATATGATAGCCAAAGCGTGTGAAAACAGTCTAAAAAGGCTGGGAACCGATCATCTTGATTTGTACCTTTTACACTGGCGAGGACGTGTGCCATTAGCAGAAACCATTGAAGGAATGGAAAAGCTACGCAAGGAAGGAAAAATAGTAAGGTGGGGAGTCTCCAATTTTGATACCGATGATATGAAAGAGTTATGGAACACCACTAACGGAAAAAATTGTATGACTAATCAAGTGTTATATCATCTTGGTTCAAGGGGGATAGATTATGATCTCTTACCATGGCAGCGAGAACATCACATGCCTATTATGGCATATAGCCCGCTAGCTCAAGGAGGTTCATTAAGAAGACAATTGTTAACGGATCCAACCATTAAAGAGATTGCAGAAAAATACGCTGTACAACCCTTACAAATCGCTCTCGCATGGACAATCCGTTCTAACGATTGTCTAGCTATTCCAAAAGCTGTTCAAGAAGAACATGTACTAGCAAATGCGAAAGCTACTATAATTGAATTAACAAAAGAGGATTTAAATAGACTTGATGAGGTATTTCCGCAACCGACTAGAAAAATGCCTTTGGACATTATATAGAAATTTTAGAGGATAGACAAAGAAGAGGGGATTGTATATGTTAACAGAGGTATTGGAAGATTTACTCCAGATGCAGCCTCTTGTATGAAAATTAGCTTTTTAGGAACAGCTTAACATTGACAAATAAAACTGTTCCTAAAAACATTTTTTCTGAAATAAAACCGATTAAACCACACCTTGACGTAATGTAAAAATTATTCAACTATTTTTTATTACGAAAAGGTAGAAGCAGGGAATTCATCAATTTTCATACGAAGTAAACTATAAGGTTTCTGTCGCAGGTCTTTTCCATAATGAAACCTTGCCTGCCGGTGTAATTGGTTCACAATAACATATAAGTATTGATCCGGCCCAATTGAAAACGTATCTGGCCATAAAATTCTCGGATCATGAGCGATTGTTTCCATTATGCCATTCGGCAATATCTTTCGAATACTGTTGTTTTCATAGTCTCCGGCATAAATGGTTCCTTTTGCCCCAGTGATCATTCCATCAGACGCACCTTTTTCTCCCCAGTACTCCACCTGATAAGGTAGTTCTATGTCGGGTATCGTTCTGTCTCTTAGAGCTTCTGTTGAGATCGAATACAAATGCCGACTGGTAAGTGGACAGTAAAATAAAATCTTTCCATCGGGAGAAATCGCTATACCATCAGACGCCAATTTAAATGGAGATGTGGATCCATCTTTGTTTCGGTTCATCAAAATTTCACCTTCTACTTTCGGCAAAAAATAAGGGTCGGGTGAAGTTGAATTAGCTCCATTTAACCGTCTAAACGCCTTTCCATTTTCTAAATCTACAACGATAATAGCTCCTGGTCCTTTGGAAGATGAATCCGTTATATAGGCATAACCGGCTTTTCCAACACGAAAATCGAATCGGACATCATTCAGATAAGTTGTTGGAAGGACAACATCTTCTGTAAAGGTATATACTTTTCTTATTGTATTGGTTTTTAAATCAACAGCGACTAATTTTGCCCCTCCTTTAATTGGTTCAGAAAAATTCGGTGCCGCTGTATCTAATACCCAAAGTGTTCCTCTTCCATCCGCAACTACACTTTGGACACTGATAAAAGACATTGTGATATTACCCTGATAACCCAAATTGGTTTCTAAACTAGGATAAGGCTGCAAAGTATCCCCAACAATTTCCGCAACAGTGAATTTAACGTCGTCTCCCCATTTCGGAAAGCAAATGAAAATACGACCGGTTTCTGATACGCTAACACCTGTCGGCATAGCTCCATAAAATTCATAGACTAGTTCTAACTTACCGAAATATTTTTCCATAGGTAACATAGGCTTCATGATGTCCTCCTCAAAAATTTCGCACGGGATATCACCTATATATGATTTAAAATATTTTTAGTGCCTGGTTCATAATGGGCTAAAATTTTTACATATAGTAGATAAGAATGATGAATACGGACATGATGCTAAAATACTGAATAATAATTTCTAATGGATTAGCACTCCTGTTTCACCACAGAGTAGATTTGATAAAAGGATTAAAAAAGGAAGTATGATCTATGTGTAAAAAGATGGAAAATAGGGAAGTTTAATAAATAAAAAGGAATAAGATATGATAGGACTTTTTATTGCCATTATTACTTTTAATTTTATTGCCTTTAAAACAGTGAAAAGATTCACTACAAACCAAATTGTGCATATATGGATCTTTACAATTGCTTTTCAGTGTATTTTTGATCTAATTGTTGAATTTAAATATCATGCCTATTGGTATTTTGATAAGCAGGTCGATTGGTTAGGGATGCTTGCTCATACAGTACTTATTCCTCCAGTTAATATGATGTTTCTGAATTGGTTTCCTTTTTATCAATCGGTTTGGAAAAAATTCATTTATATGTTCTTCTGGGTGATTGGAATATTAATTTATGAAACCTTAACCCTGCTGCCTGAACCTTGGGGATATTTCCACTATGGTTGGTGGAGGATTTGGCATGCAGCCATTGTGGACCCGATTTTACTCCTTATATTGTTAGGATACTATAAATGGATTTGTAAATTAGAAATGCAACTATTAGAAAATACCATTCAAAAGTAAAATGCTCTTTTTGAGGGCATTTTTTTTAAGGTTTTCTTAAGGTTCGTCTTTAATAATTACTGAAGTTTACGGCAAAGGATATCCAAAAGGATTAAAGGGGGAGGAAAAATACCGTTAGAAGCTCGTATTATGGCAGTGGCTGATGCCTTTTTAAAAAGGATTGGTAAAACAAATACGAATCTATATCCAAGCAAGAAACTGATCGATCGAATTATCAAAAGGTCGGTTCATAGTGTGTAAAAATAAGATTGATCATCATCTCACAAAAATATTCTTGACCAACGAAAAGAATACTGCTAAAATTACAAATTATCGTAGAATAATAGCTTGAGAGTTTGTTGAAAAAACAAATCTCAGCTGTAAATAATTTAATCAAGCAAGCTATGAATGTTATGGGTCAAACTATAACAGGAGCGGCTTCTGGAGAGATCGCGTATTGCGACGCCGAAGGGTTCACAATCTCAGGCAAAAGGACAGAAGAGTAAAGATACTATTTGGTATGAATGAAAGAGTAAGTAAGTTCTCTTTTTATCATTTAACCATGTGTATTTGTTATTCTGACGTTTTAAGAGATTGGAGGGAACTCCAGTCTCTTTTTTTATGGCTATTATTACTACAATAACAATTGAAAAAAACGGAGGAATATCAAGTGGCACAGCATGAATTAAAAAGGGAACTGAAAAATCGACATGTACAGCTAATCGCAATTGGTGGAACGATTGGTACAGGATTGTTTTTAGGTTCAGGAAAAGCAATTTCATTAGCAGGTCCCTCTATCATCTTAGCTTATTTAATCGTAGGGATAGCAACCTTTTTTGTTATGAGAGCATTAGGGGAGCTTTTGTTATCGAATGCGGGTTATCAATCCTTTACCGATTTTGCAGTCGACTATATTGGACCATGGGCAGGCTTTGTGACAGGATGGACATACTGGTTCTGTTGGATTATGACGGCGATGGCCGATATTATTGCAGTAGGAATGTATGTGCAGTATTGGTTTGACATCCCACAATGGGTACCAGCGCTTATCTGTTTAATCATTTTATTAGGGTTGAATCTTTTAACAGTAAAGCTTTTTGGAGAATTAGAATTTTGGTTTGCGATTATTAAGGTTATCACCATTCTTGCTTTAATTGTGATTGGAGTGGTTTTACTTGTAATTGGATTTAAAACAGACGCAGGAACGGTTTCGATACAAAATTTATGGCAACACGGAGGGTTTTTCCCGAATGGAATTAGCGGCTTTTTATTTTCTTTCCAAATGGTCGTATTTGCTTTTGTTGGAGTAGAGTTGGTTGGTGTATCAGCTGCAGAAACAGCAAATCCAAAGAAAAATATTCCTTCAGCCATTAATAAAATTCCATTAAGAATTCTATTCTTTTATGTGGGTGCTTTAATTGTCCTGCTTAGTATAAATCCATGGAACCAATTGAATGCAGATACAAGTCCCTTTGTTAAGACCTTTACTTTAGTTGGTATTCCCGTTGCGGCCGGGATCATTAACTTTGTCGTATTAACTTCTGCTGCCTCTGCTAGTAATAGTGGATTATTTTCTACCAGTCGAATTATGTTTAACTTAGGACGTCAAAACGGTGGAAGAGGTATGCTTGCAAAGTTAAACAAAAATGCAGTGCCAAGTAATGCATTATTCATTTCAACGGTCATTGTTTCGGTCGGGACACTATTGAGTAAACTGATCCCTGAGCAAGCCTTTGGAATTGTAACGACCATTAGTGCAATTTGTTTCATTTGGGTGTGGAGCATAATTTTAATCTCTCATATTAGATATAAGAAAACTCGTCCAGATCTACATCAAAAATCAATATTTAAAGCTCCATTAACACCTTTTATTAACTATGTCGTACTAGCTCTTTTTGCCTTTATTTTGCTCGTAATGCTAATTTCAGAATCCACACGTGCAGCATTATTGTTAACACCATTATGGTTTG
This sequence comes from Robertmurraya sp. FSL R5-0851, assembly GCF_038002965.1. NCBI lineage: Bacteria > Bacillati > Bacillota > Bacilli > Caryophanales > Bacillaceae > Robertmurraya > Robertmurraya sp. FSL R5-0851. Next base: position 887,955 of record NZ_JBBOOE010000001.1, read on the forward strand.
TTTTGTTATTTGGTTTGTATTTCTTTAAAAGAAAGAAATCGGTGTAATAGTGTAAGACACTTTGTCAGGAGAGGCAAGGTGTTTTCTTTTTTTTAGGCTCTTTTCTAAAACATTGTTGCTATAAACACACCTTTAGGAAATTAACTATATGTTTAGACAGCAATCAAAATTTTTTCATCCTTAGAAAAGAGCTACTCTTCAAATAGACCAATAAACCCAGCGTTATACCAAAAACAACAATCTTTACGAAACCAGCCTTTTTTTATATATAAAAGTAGAACAAGCAATTGTTCATAAAACTCAACATAGGATAATAGCATTATGTTCTCTAAAAAGATTTTCTTGAAGGTGTAGGGGGGGCACGATGAAAAAGACATGGTTGTTAGGCTTTGGGTTTTTTAGCATTAGTATCGGTTGGTCGCTGTATAACGGATTTGTACCATTTTTTCTTGAAAATTATTTAGCGAGCACGGCACTGATTGGTTTTTTAATGACCATTGATAACTATATTGCTTTATTTTTACAGCCTTATATTGGGCAACGCAGTGATCGGACGAATACAACCTATGGCAGACGAATGCCTTACTTACTTGTGGGAATCCCTCTAGCTGCTTTGTTTTTTGCACTAATTCCATTTCACAATAGTCTTTTAACTTTAATTATTTTTATGTTGTGCATGAACCTGTCGATGGCTATATTTAGATCTCCAACCATCGCTCTCATGCCAGATATCACACCAGAATACCAGCGAACAAAAGCAAATGGAATTATTAATTTTATGGGTGGCGTTGGTGCCATATTGGCATTTAGTGTGGGCTCTTATTTGTTTAGTGTGAATGAATCCACGCCTTTTTTAGCTGTTAGCGTCATATTTTTGGTAGCATTATGGGTTTTGTACAAAAACATTATTGAAAGACGGGATGCCCTCTTCTATTCAGTTACAACTGCACCGAAGCTCAGCTATAAAAGTGAGTTAAATCGTCCAACGATCATTTTATTAGCGGCAATCTTTTTCTGGTTTATTGCGATACAAGGGATGGAAGCCTTGTTTACTTTATACGGAGTAAGTGAACTAGGCTTAACCAAAACCGCATCTGCCTTTTCATTAGCCTTCTTTTCATTAAGCTTTGTTTTGTCGGCCATTCCTTCGGGGTTGCTGGGGGCTAAGTATGGAAAGAAAAGAATGATTATCATAGGAATAATGGGTTTGATTTTTGTGTTTTTATTGTTAACTACTGTTCAAACCGTTCTATTTCTTCGGATCCTTTTATTCGCGGGTGGAGTTTTTTGGGCCTGTATTAATATTAATGCTTATCCATATATTGTCTCGACAGGTAGCGAACATAGTTATGGAACTAGAACGGGTTTATATTATTTAGTTTCTTCGCTGTCGGCCATTATTTCACCACCCATATTAGGGGTCTTTATTGATCTCTTTGGTTTTGGAATTTTGTTTTATGCTGCTGCGGGAAGTATGGTGGTTGCGTTGGTTTGTATGTTGAAAGTGAAGAAGTCGGATAAACATATTGGTTTTGAAAGATAAGAGCTCTTGAACAAGTCAAGAGCTCTTTAATAAATTACACACCTGGAAACCAACCAGGGCTATTGATAATGGCATTCCATAGAGGGTCAGGAATAACTAATTCCTTCTGCTTCTCTTTGTTTATTTTTGTTACAATCTCATTCTCTCTGTTTTCAGAGATTTTTTGAACCCAGTCTGGATCAATGATTAGTTCTCTTCCTAAGGCGAGAAGAGGAACCCCCGTCGCAAACGCTTTACGTGCATCTTCAGCTGTGTAAATAGAACCTACTCCAATCAAAGGAACACGATCATTTATGGTTTCTAGTAAATACTCAATTCTACTCTTAGAGAGATCTTCTACTCCTCTATGTGGGGTGGAAAAGAAATCCATTAATGATACATGTAGATAATGAAGGTCTTTATCAGCTAAGGCGTCGATTAATTTCAAGGTGTCACCCATTGTAATTCCTGGCGTTTCAGGTTCCTCAGGGGAAAAACGATATCCTATTAAAAAGGGAGATTGTGCACTTTCTCGGACAACACGTTTTACCTCATTTACAACTTCCAGAGGAAAAGTCATCCGTTTTTCCAAACTGCCACCGAACCGGTCTTCTCTTCGATTGGAATGAGGGGAAAAGAATTGCTGTATTAAATAACCGTTTGCTCCATGAATCTCAACCCCATCAAACCCGGCTTCAATCGCTCGACGGGTAGTTTCACCAAACGCTTTGATCATTTCTTGAACTTCTTCTTCTGTTAAGGCTCGGGGATTTATATTTGGTTCTTCTGTGGAGACACCGCCTCTTTCAGCGGGAATATCACTGGCACTTACAATTTCACCGTTTGGAACAAGCTCGGGAGGACACATTCTTCCTCCGTGAAAGATTTGGAGGATCGCTTTTGCTCCTTGCTGCTGTATAGCCTCGGCTATACGGCGTAAACTAGGAATCATTTCATCGCGATCTCCACCAAACTCTCCGTGAAATCCCTTCCCATTTGCTGTTACATATGTACAGGCAGTAATAACCATGCTAACTCCTGCTGAGCGTCTCGCGTAATAATAAACTTCAGCATCCGTCACTGTGCCGTCTGGATTGGAAGAGAAATTGGTCATTGGTGCCATGACCATTCGGTTTTTTAATGTGATTCCATTCGAAAAACGAAAGGGGGACAACAAGTCTTCATTTTTTACACTCATATAAGAATTCCTCCTAAGTTTTGTACTTTACTATACTCACCTACAAATAACATTTTATGTTTACCTGTTATTTATTTTCTTGACCGATCATAAACAGACATTTATAATTAGTAAAAATCATGATAGCTCTTCTTAATGTCCTGGAGACAAGGGGAAGGGAAATCATTTGTAATTATTAATTTTGTTTGGTTGCTTATGTAAACACAGTGTATGTGAGTATAGAAGAGACCAGCGATGATGAATTTTTATCACCGCTGGTCTCTTTTTTATTGGGCAATTTTCTAAACTGAAGGAGGTTTTTTATTTGAATCGTTGGTTAGTGGTGTTGGGGGCCGTTCTCATTCAAATTAATTTAGGGGCGGTGTATGCTTGGAGTCTTTTTAATCAGCCGCTTATCGATAAGTTTGGTTGGGCTAGGGAAGATGTGGTTGTTACTTTTTCGATCACGATTGTTGTTTTTGCATTTGCAACCATTTTTGCTGGTAGACTGCAAGATCATATTGGACCGAGGTGGGTCGCAACAATTGGAGGTTTATTGCTAGGGATTGGATTGCTGCTATCAAGTCAAGCAACTTCCCTATTACAGCTCTATTTCTTCTATGGTGTTATCGGAGGAATTGGGATTGGAATGACCTACGTTTGTCCACTATCCGCATGTGTAAAGTGGTTTCCTGATAAAAGAGGATTTATAAGTGGTGTAGCTGTCGCAGGATTTGGACTAGGTGGTCTGATTTACAAACCATTGATTGGATATCTTATTGAATTATCAGGAGTTTCTTCAACTTTTATGTATTTAGGAATCATATATTTATTGTTTGTTATTGCTGGGGCACAGTTGCTCAAAAATCCAACAGAGGAGCAGGTAGTAAAGTATCAACCTAAACAACAAACATCTATTAATCAGGTAAAAACATTTGTAGATACGAGCAATCAGTTTACACCTAAACAAATGCTTCGAACTCAACAGTTTTATTTATTATGGTTCATGTTTTTATTTGGTAGTGTTTCTGGTTTAATGGTGATTAGTTTTGCTGTCGACATCGGAGTTGAGATGGCAAATCTAGAACTTGAACAAGCAGGAAATGCGGTTATGGTGATTGCCCTGTTTAATGCGGCAGGACGTATTGTATGGGGAAAACTATCCGATCGTTTTGGACGGAAATCTACATTAATCACCATTTATGGCTTAACAGCCGGAATGATGTTTTATATGAGTACAGGAATGATGAACTATGCTCTGTTTTTAATGGCTGTTTCTTTAATTGGATTTTGCTTCGGTGGTTTTCTCGCTCTTTTCCCATCTGTTACTGCAGACTATTTTGGTGTACGAAACATGGGAAGTAACTACGGCTTTATGTATCAAGCCTACGGGTTATCTGCGTTTGTTGGGCCGATGGTTGTGAAGTCCCTTCCGTTTACCTCTGCTTTTTTACTAGCGGGTTGTATCTGTATTGTGGCAATTATTTTGGCAAGAGTGATTGAAGTACCAAAGATCATTCCTGGAGAAAGGCTTCTTGAAAGAGAAGCATAATATAAGGCAAAAAACCGAGTACTTCCCAAAATGTACTCGGTTTTTTTGCTATAAGATCATAAGGCTTTGACCTGTTCTTGAACTTTTTGTAAGACCCGATGACAAAGAAAGCTGATACAAAAAGCACAAACACTATAGATGAATAAAAAAGTAATTTGCCAAAAATAAAGGAGTAACCCTGTAGCCACCATACATATCAAGGACAAAAACGTGGTTGGTAAGAATCTTAGAGAAAAGAAAAATGAGTTTTTGACGAGATCGATTGTTTTCATTCGGTAGTGAGCAATCATCGGAAAAATATAAATCGTTGTTATTAATAATATAAATCCGATCAGTAAAAAGATAGAATAGAAGATAGGTTGTAAAGACCCGAGGCTATTCATTAAAGTAAAGTCTAAAAATAATAGACCGGAGAGCACTAACCAAATCAACCCAAGCACAAAGCTTTGTTTGAAGTTTTCTTTGAAAAATTTCATATACGAACGAAAGACACTATAGTCCTTGTGGATAATCCATTGTCGAGTGACACAGTACATTGCAACGGTCGCAGGGAAAATAGTGATAACTGGAAGACAAAAAATAAGCCATAAAATATTAAGTTGAAAAAAAGCGGTTACAATTTCTAGCATTCTAAAAAAAGCATTGTTTTCGTATTTCATCATTTTTTCACCAAGTTTCTTATTTTCTAGGATTATGATAAAAATAGCATATTCTTACCGATAAAAAAAGCTGGAATTTCTGTCACGTATTACGAGAGGAGAAGATTATGACGATTAAAGCACTATTTTTTGATTTGGACGATACCTTACATGACTCGCAATACCCTTTTGAAAAAACGGTAGAAGAACTGCTCCCGGAACTAGTTTCAGAATTAAATATGAATGAACTATCTATAAAGTTTAGAGAGGCAAGTGACTGGTTGTGGAAGGACTATGTGGCAGGGAACATGTCTCTTGTCGACCTTCGAACGAAGAGGATTATGTTAGCGTTAAAAAGGATGGATATAACGATCAATACTGAGATGGCTCAATTGTTTCAAAAGCAATACGAGTATAATCAGAGTCAGCTTAAGATGTTTCCGGAGGTACCCGATCTTCTAGGAAAACTGAAAAAGAAGGGTATTACCGTAGGAATGATCACAAACGGTCCGGTCGAGCATCAGCATAGTAAAATTTCTTCTTTAGGGCTGAAAAGTCATATTCCAAATGATCTTATTTTTGTATCTGATGGAGTGGGGGTGGCTAAGCCTAATCCAGATATCTTTCATCATGTGAGTAAACATGTAAATTTATTGCCTCATGAATTACTATACGTAGGTGATTCTTGGGAGAACGATATTGTTGGCTCATCGAAAGCGGGCTGGCATTCGCTTTGGTTTAACCATCGAAAAAAAGAGCCTGAAACCAACCATAAGCCTTTAGCAGTTATCCATAATCTATCAAGCATTTTGGATTACCTATAACAGAGCACCAACCCAACCTAATAAAGAAAGAACCCTGCGCCAATTACACGCAGGGTTCGTACCATCTAAATCAGACTAGTCTTTTTCAAGTCCATGGTTGAACTTCGCACGACAAGTTCAGGCTCATAAATCTTCGATTGAGGAACTTCTTTGTTTTCGACTGCGGATACAATCCATTTTGCTGCCTCAATCCCCATGTCCATTTTCGGATGGGTGACGGTGGTTAGCTTTACTTCTGTTGCTACTGCTAGGAGCGAGTCATCGTATCCTACAATATTTTTATACAAGGCTCTTTTCAACTTTGTTGCTTTTTGGAACATAGTTTTAACAATTGTGCTAAATTTCAGCAGAAAATAGCATGAATTTAATAAGAAAAGAGCCTGCAAATTAAATTTATAAGCGCAAAACAGCTATTTCCACGTTAAAATCGGTTTTTAGATTTTAACAACAATCTTTGCGAAACTCGCCTTATACAATCTTCTTCTATCTATATTAGATGAATCTTTACGGCTATTCATGAATAGCATATAGGCAGATAAAGCATTCGTTTAATGGAGGAGTGTTTATGCAATTTTTTTACACGGTCCGCCCTGGGGATACACTATTTCAAATTGCAAGTCGATGGAAGCTTTCTTATGAGTCACTTGCTGCGGCTAATAATCTATTGCCACCCTATACGATATATGTTGGTCAGCAACTGTCTATGCCACCAGGAGTAGATAGAGTTCGGGTAAATTCAGGTGATACCGTATTTAACATAGCTCAAACGTTTGGCGTGCCACAATCTGTGATTATACAAGCCAATCAGCTTCAGCCACCTTATACGATACAAGTGGGGCAACTACTGAAAGTACCTCCCGGAAACCCTTTCTATGTCGTTCAGCCTGGAGATACCTTATTTCAAATCGCAAACAGATACAACGTCACTACAAGGGGACAAAGTAATTATGAGCTGATTCGACAGGTGAACCAGCTTCCAAACTACAATCTTTCCCCGGGTATGCGATTAAGAATTCCGTATGCTCCACCTGGTGATCTTGGTATGATTGCGTATACTTCCAATCGGGGAGGTAGCTACGATCTATGGGTTTATCATCTTAGGAACGGACAAAATGCGCAGCTCACTAGTGGATTAGGAGAATCATATACTACTCCATTTTGGTCCCCCGATAGTACCAAGATTGCTTTTGTAGGAAGAAATGGTGTCTTGTTCATCCTTGATGCAGGGGATGGGAGCACCTCTCGGATTGACCAATTCACTGAAGGAGAAGGGATCTTTTTAGATTGGTCCCCAGACAGTCAGAGGCTTGCTTATGTAAAAGATAATCAAATCATCTTATATCGAGTGTCTACCCATCAGGTTCAACGAATAGAAGCAGTAAATGCGACGGATGTACAGTGGTTTCCGAATGGGAACGAACTCCTTTATCAAGCTCCTGATGAAAGCGGGGTTAGTCAGCTTTATCGTATAACTACGGATGGTACCGACAAACAACAAATGACTGAAAACGCGGGTGGAAGATTAAACAATGTTCGCTTATCCCCGAATGGTTTATACGTCTTATACACAAGTCCGGGGGTGAGTATTTCTATTATTTATACGATCTCACTTACAAGTGGACAGATTTTCGAGGTGAAGGGAGGCCCGCTCGCAAAAAATTATTTTCCAATATGGTCATCAGATTCTTCGACAATTGCTTATAGTGCGACAGCCTTTGAAGAGGTAGGCTATTTCTCATTGATTCGAACCACAGGCAGGAAAGGAGAGAATGATCGGACGAGAGCCATATCGTCTTGTTTCGCAACTCCTGTTACTTGGTCGCCAGAATCACCAAAATTAGCTTATCTCTCGGGTTGTAATGGAGAAGGAATAGGGAGAGAAATGTGGGTGCTAGATGTACGCCATCCTGTTCCGATAAAGATTGTAGAGGGAGGACAAATCACCTCCTTACAATGGTCACCTGTTCCCATTTCCTCTTTAAAAAAGACATTTACAAGTGATCGCTTTAACGTCCAATTTCAGTACCCGGCACACTGGAAGCAGGAGAGTGATGAAAGATATGAAGGCCCTGATGGATTTTTTCAAGTCGCTGCCATATCTTCCGAGGAACCTATCCACACGGTCTGTCAAAATGAAGCCTTCCACCAATTACTCCCGTACGGTACCAAACCACTTATCCTACAAACAAACATACAAACTCAGGAGGCTTGCTATATCTTTCCATCAGAAGATCAACCCGCTGAAATGGGAGGGCAAGCAGCACTAATTGTCAGATATCCACAACCAATTCAAATCGGAGACACCTTCTATCATTATTTTATTCTATGGGCAGACCAAAATCATTTATATGAAATTAGCTCAACACTTACTTTTTTACGATAGTGAGAGTCTTTTTAATCAAAAAATCCTCATCTTTACACCAGATGAGGATTTTTGATTTCTAGTTTAATATAGTTACCTTTAATTGTTTTACTCCAAAATTGATTGCATCCTGTTGAGAAGGAATAAAGACATCAATTTTATTTCCTTTTATGGCCCCGCCAGTATCTCCGGCGATCGCTTCACCGTATCCCTCCACATAAACTTTACTACCAAGTGGAATAATAGTAGGATCCACTGAAATAATTTTTGCATTTGGGTTTTCCTTTAGGTTAATTCCTGTAGCGGTAAAACCGGAACATCCTTCACATGAAGCTGTATAGGCAGTAGCTTCCATAATTAATTCCTTTGAAGCTGCTGTGTTTGTTGATGGAGCGCTTGCTGTGGAAGTACTTTCCTTTGACTCTTGTGGTTCAGGAATCACGGATTCTTCAGTTATAGCCGCCTTCGTAGTTTTTAAATCTTCATAGATTAATAGGTTTAATCCAGGGTGAATTAGATCACTATGTAATTGGTTCCAGTCTTTAATTTGTGAAACTGTTACTTCATGTTCTAAGGCTATATCCCATAAAGTGTCCCCTTGCTTAACGGTATAATTTTTATGTTGAGCAATGGTTAGAACATCCCCAGGGTAAATAAGGTCAGTAGTAAGATCATTCAACGTTTTAATATTTTCTACAGTTGTATTATTCACACGTGAAAGATTCCAAAGGGTATCTCCTTTCTGTACCGTAATCGTTGCAGCTTGTACATTTGCACTTATCGATACTGAGAGTACAGTAACTGCTACACCTGAAATCATTTTTTTAAGCATTTGTTACCCTCCATGTTCCTTGGTTTCTAATTTAAAATTATCGTAACATATATTTTTCTGAGAAAAAGAACAGGGAGGTGTTAATTCGATTACGGCTATGGCATTTTTATTACAATAGTATTTCTAATATTAGTTGAGTTGTTCTAGAGGAATTGGCAATTTAAGCACAATACTGCTAAGTTTAATGGTTTAAAAAAATAGAAAGTCTTATGCTTAATTGGGTAAACAACAGGACTAAAACAAGCGGAGATTCTCCGGTTAGACAGCAGAATATGGCTCGGATGGGTGTAAATAAGCGGAGAATTTCCGATTAAGGGAAGCAAAATTGTCCATTTTCCTGTTTTGTGAGTCGATAGTCGGAATTTCTTCGTCTATTTGAGCTTTTTATAGAGATTTTTTGAAGATAGGGGAAATTTCTCCGATTATTTATCAGCTCGTCGCAGATTCCCACATTTATTGAACAAACGGGTGCGTTAGTAAAACAAGAAAGGACATTACATGCCTTATAGGTGGTATGTAATGTCCTTTTTCATATTCTTTGGTACTCTGTTCCCAACATTATGGGTGAATGGTTACCGCCGTTCCGTTAGGGACAATCCTCGCTATTTCCTCTACATCTCTATTGTACATGCGAATGCAGCCTTTTGAGACCGCCTTTCCAATCGAGCTGGGATCATTCGTCCCATGAATTCCATAACTTTGCTTGGATAAGCTCATCCACATCGTCCCGAACGGTCCTCCGGGATTAGGTGCCTTATTTAGAATAATATAATTTCCTACCGGTGTTTCAAATAACATTCTTCCTACCGCAATAGGGTATTGTTTTTGAAGGGTACCATTTCTAAATAAACGGAGCTTGCGATTATTTATACTCACGTCAATTCGATAAGGACTGTTCTCTGGCGAAGGAACGCCTGGAATATTGATGGATTGTCCGGGATAAATGAGGTTTGGATTAATGGATGGATTAGCTCGGAGAATGGTCGCTAGCGGGGTACGATAATCCTTGGAAATTTGATTAAGGGTTTCACCTGCTTTAACTGTATGAATCAGAGGGAACACCTCCTAGGGAACTTTTTATTACATTCTATGTTAGTGGGGTAAAGTGATTCATATTTGGTTTCTTAATTTCATAAGACAATGGAAAAAGGGCTCATTCAGTAACACTGAATGGGCTTTTTTATTCCCATTTGTTTCTCCATTTCTTCCTTAATTGGACATAGTTACGCCGTATTTGCTGACTATAATTTGTCTAGATAAAGCTTTAGGAGAAACGAAGGAGGGTGTCTTCACCTTGAAAAAAAGAAAACGAATAGTAACCATTTCAATAGTTATTACTAGTGTTGCACTGATTCTATATTTATTAGCTGACCGCTATTTGATTGAGCATGTTGAGGTAGAAAATGCACTAGTCAGTTCCGAAACGACGAACTCAACAACCACATCAAGTGAAACTACTACAACTGTCGATGAGACCTACGAAACAGATGACTTGAGTTACACGAGTGATACCAAGTCAATTGAAATTGAGAAAGTAGTGACGGGTTCAGGAAGTGATCAGGTAGTGTACTACGTAGCGGATGTCCAGTTAACAGATTCAAGTAGTTTAAAATCAGGATTTGCCAATAACCAATTCGGCAATAATATTGTTCAAGTGACATCTGAAATTGCAAGTAATAATAACGCTATTTTAGCGATTAACGGCGATTATTATGGATTTCGTGAAGATGGGATAACGATACGGAATGGACAAATTTTTAGAGACAATCCAGCACGTACGGGGTTGGCCTTTTATGAGGATGGATCCATGAAAATCTATGAAGAGACAGAAACTTCTGCAGAGGAATTAATTGCAGAAGGAGTTACACAAACCTTCTCTTTTGGTCCTGCTCTCGTTGAAAATTCAGTAGCCATTGAAGATTTTGGAGATGTGAGTATTGATAAGAATTTTGGAAATCGTTCGATTGAGGATTCAAACCCGAGAACAGGGGTAGGTATTATATCTGAAAATCATTATGTGTTTGTCGTCGTTGATGGCAGAAGTGAAGGATATTCAAAGGGGTTAACCTTAGGCGAGTTTGCTCAAGTGTTTGAAGACTTAGGGGCTACGGAAGCCTATAACCTAGACGGTGGTGGTTCGTCAACCATGTACTTTATGGGAGAAGTCGTTAATAATCCACGAGGTACGGGAGAGGAACGTGGCGTAAGTGATATTATCTACATCCAGTAGGAGAGGTGAATTATATGATTATCGTCATTCCTGCTTATGAACCAAACGAGAAAATGCTTCAGTTGATAGAAGAAGTTCAAAAGAGCAGTAGCTACCAGATACTAATTGTAGATGACGGGAGTTCGGTGGAAGGTGAAGGCATTTTTGAACAGGCGGAACAAAGAGGGTGCATGGTTTTAACCCACGAGACAAATCAAGGGAAGGGAGCGGCCTTGAAAACTGCCTTTACTCATATTCACACACACTATCCAAATGAAGAGGGAATCGTGTGTGCCGATTGTGATGGTCAACATCGGTGGGAAGATATTCAGCGTGTAGCAAAAGAGTTAGCTGATCATCCTCAAACCATTGTATTAGGGGCTAGGGAATTTATAGGTGAAGTTCCACTAAAGAGTTTAATAGGAAATAAAGTAACTAGAACCATCTTCTCATTAGTTGCTGGATATAAAATAAACGATACCCAGACGGGACTTAGAGGATTTTCTGTCGATATGCTTCCATGGCTGATAGACATTAAAGGGAAACGGTATGAATATGAGATGAACCAATTGCTAGAAGCGAAATCAGCTGGTTATAAAGTTCACAGTCTGCCTATTCAAACGGTCTATGAAAATAACAATAAAGGAAGTCATTTTCGCCCTATCCTTGATTCTATCCGAATTTATCTTCCTATTTTAAAGTTTAGTTTATCTTCTGTTTCTTGTGGAGTCATTGATTTTATTTGTTTCTTCTTGTTGCATTGGCTCACGAACAATTTGTTATTCTCTGTTATCGGAGCGAGAGCAATCAGTTCCTTTATCAATTATATAATTAACAAAAATATTGTTTTTAATAGAAAGAAACAATCTCATAGAAAGCCAATCCTCAAGTACTATAGCTTAGCGGGATTCATATTAGTTAGTAACTATTTAATGATTTCTTTATTTAATGACACCGGTAAGCTCTCACTTTTTACAAGTAAGAGCTTTACGGAAGGAATTCTTTTTATGGTTAGCTATTATGTTCAGAAGAAATTTATTTTTTAAAGTCCTTTCATGAGGGCTTTTTTCTATTAAATTTTTCAGAAGGAAATCATTTAGAGTAGAGGAAATGCTACTGACACTGTAAAATTGTTGGTAGTAAAAATGGATCATAAGGAGGTTATTTTAGTTGGATTTTATTGCAATAGATTTTGAAATTGCTAACAATAAGATGAGTAGCGCTTGTTCACTAGGAATGGTCTTTGTTAAGGATAATCAAATTGTCGATGAGAAATATTTCTTAATCCAACCTCCAACCTTAACATTTCTAGACGAAACAACAAAAATCCATGGATTAACCGTGGAGGATGTAAAGAATGAAAGACAGTTCCATGAGATTTGGGAGGATATCAAACACTATTTCGAAGGCGCGACTATTATTGCGCATAATGCTCAATTTGATATGAGTGTTCTCCACTGCTGTTTGAAGGAATATTCTATTGAAATCCCTGAGTTTGAATTTATTTGCAGCATCCCTCTGAGTGCGAAGGCTTGTAGGGAAAAGGTGGGGAATTCTTTAGTAGAAAGGTTACATCATTTTGATATTCATTTAGAAAATCATCACAACGCCTTACATGATGCAAGAGCTTGCGCGGAATTAGTTACCACTTGTGTAACAGTAAAAAATAAAAAATCTCTTCAATCGTATTGTAAAACTTATCGAAGTATTCCAATTAAAAAGTTTTCTGAGCTAAAACCACAAACCTATTTTAAGCAGCAAAAGAAGAAAAAGTCTTTTACAAAAGTGGTGATTTCAGAGATTTCTGCCAATGTTCAAACCTTTAATGAAGATCATCCTTTTTTCGGGAAAAATATTGTTTTTACCGGAGAATTGAAGCTGGATCGTAAGGATGCGATGCAAAAAGTAGTTAATGCAGGGGGAACGATTAAAAGTGGGGTAAGCGGAAAAACCCACTATTTAATCGTCGGAAAGCAGGACAAAACGATCGTGGGGGCTAGTGGAATTAGCACCAAAGAAGAAAAGGCCTATTCTTTAATTGAAAAAGGGACGGCTATAAAAATAATTGGTGAAGAAGAGTTTGTAGATTTATTGGGGAGTTAAGAGAATCTCATATAAATAAACATCTCCTTCATTAAGGTGTATACTTGATGAGTTGTATAGTTTTTTAGAGGGGAATGAGATCATGAATAATACAAACGAGAAAAAGCAGAAATACCTTTACAATTATTCATGTCAAGATGATGAAGTGGAGCTCTGTGCTTTAGAGATGCGTTCTTTTTTTGGACAAGACTCTGACGATTATATAATTGAAAGTAATATAAAAATAGATCCAAGCAGAAGTCCGTTTATTCGGGATCGAATAGATATCCTATTTGAAGGCAGTGAATTGGAAGAGATTATTACAAAGGTGAAAAGTTTAACTTCATTAAAGGAAACTTATCGGGTTATTTTTTTGAAGACTTTTTCATTAGAAAAAGTAGGATTTGAAGAACGAAGACGAGTGGAAAGGGAAGTTGCTCTTCATGTGCCAGGAGAACCGGATCTAAAGAATCCTGACATTTTGTTCGGAATTATAGAAGTACACGGAAAATGGGTATTTGGTTATTATCAAAAAGGTGAAGCGGTTTGGTTACAGCATCAATCAAAACCGCATGGTTATTCTACAGCTCTAAGTACACGTGTGGCTAGAGCTGTGGCTAACATTGCCGTACCGCACCCAGCAGGAAAAAAAGCCATTGATCCATGCTGCGGAATTGGTACTGTACTCGTCGAGGCCTTATCGATGGGAATCGATATTGTTGGGAGCGATGTGAATCCCTTGATCCTTCCTGGAACACGTGATAATATTGCCCATTTTGGGTACCATTGTGAAGTTCTATTTAGGGATATTCGAAAGGTAACGGGAAGCTACGATGTGGCGATTATTGATATGCCTTATAATCTTTGTTCTGTTATCTCCCCACAAGAACAGCTTGAATTGCTACAAAGTGCCTATTCGTTTGCTGAGAAAATCGTGATTGTCACGATTGAACCGATTGATTCAATTATTGAAAACGCTGGTTTTCGTATTGTAGATCGCTGTAACGTTAGAAAAGGAACATTTACAAGACAGGTAATTGTCGGGGAAAAATAAAAGAGGGAAAAGGTTGTTACCATAAATAAGGTGACAGCCTTTTTATTTGGAAGACATTCGATTACTTCAGATTATAGATGGGTAGAATGTTAAGTAGCAGTATATTAGGCATCATTGAGATTAGGCAAATAAGATGTCGGAAAACATATTATTAAATGCTATGTAAAGGGGATTTTTGATGGATTCGATAGTAAAAGCAATGGATTTAGGTGCAAAAGGTCTTTGGTTGCCAATCACACTTGCCATTATCTTATTGTTATTTGTGTTTATTATGCCGAAGAAGGAAATGAGCTGGCGGGGTATTTATGTCACAATAGGAGTAATCGGTTTGGCTACATGGGTAGCTGATAATATTTTTGCTGGTTTTTTGGATCTAGTTGATTTTGGTCATCCCAGATATTCTGGAATTGGAGAGTTACTAACTTATAGTTTTGTTCCATCATCCCTCGCTGTGATTTACTTGAATTATTTGGGTAAGGATAGGATAATAAGTGGAAACTAGTGATAACATTTACGCTCCTATCATTTATAATTGAATGGTCGGTAGCTCAGGTAGGATACATGAAGCTCACTCATTGGAACCATCTATATAGCCTTCCAATCTTCTTTTTAGTCTACAGTTATTTCTTACCACTACACGCAAGAATAATAAAGAAAATGTGAATACTAAAGAGGCAGTAGTATAGGAAATGAACTGCCTTTTTTATGCAGATATTACGTGTTCTGTTTCCCTCTTTCATCAACAATATCTTGAATAATCTCAATATGGACCGCTGCCCACGCATTTTCTCGAAAATGAACAATGACACTTATCGTAAGGGTTACCATGTAGAAAATACCAAAGAGGAGAAAAAGGAAACTACCTTCCTTGAAAAGAAATTCCTGTAATTGTTTTGAGAAAAGAAAAAAGAACCATGGTATGGAGGTAACGAAAATAGGAATGATTCCAGACCCCTGTTTTTCTTTGGTCATACGGTAATATATTAACTTTAAAGTTGCTGTTTCAATGGTTTGATAGAACGCCCGAATTTCTTCAATCTCTAACAGTTCTCTCACTTGCCCTAATGGCTTATCATGTTTATAAACTTTGTTTAGTTTCATGTACAGTTTATGAGCATCGCCTCGAAAAGACACCTATATCACCCGTTATTATTTATTTGAAACAATTCTTCACTTAATAACATAAAATTCCCAGAAAGAGAGTCTTTATTCGATAATAATGTCTATTTTTTCAAACACATAATAGTTTTGATGGTAAAATAAGGATAACGGGTAATCTTTGAAAGGGGATGGTTCGATGTTGTTAAACCAAGATACCCAATACATTCGAGAGGCATATTTAAAAAAGGAACAAATTGTTTCATATGATGAGTTTCCTTTGAATCTACCCATCATCCGAAATTTTCAGGATGTAATCTTCCATCCCAATGTTACTTATATCATTGGTGAAAATGGAATGGGGAAATCGACATTACTTGAGGCCATTGCCATTGGTTTAGGATTTAATCCAGAGGGCGGGACGTTAAACTTTAACTTTTCAAGTTATGATTCACACTCAAATCTGGACAAATATATACGAGTTGTGAAGGGTGTTCATAAGGCTAAGGATCATTTTTTCTTTCGCGCGGAAACCTTCTATAATGTGGCTACCAACATCGAGGAATTAGACAAAGAACCTTCTTCAGCTCCTAGAATTATTGATTCCTTTGGCGGTAAGTCCCTTCACGAACAATCACATGGTGAATCCTTTTTTGCTGTATTCACTGAACGTTTCCGGGGGAACGGTCTATATATCCTTGATGAGCCGGAAGCAGCTTTATCACCATTAAGACAACTCTCCATGTTATCAAGAATCAATGATCTTATTAAAGAAGGATCACAATTTATTATTTCAACACATTCACCTATATTAATGGCCTATCCCCATTCAAAAATCATTCAATTGACCAAAGAGGGGATGGATGAAGTTAAATTGGAAGAAACCTATCATTACTCGATTATGAAACAGTTTTTCGAAGATAGGGATCGGTTGCTTCACCATTTGTTTAATGAGTGAAACCTATTTGATACATATTTCGTGGGATGGGAGGAGAAGAGGAAGGATTAACCTTCCACTACTTTTGGATTTCTTCTAAAGAAGAGGTGGAGCTAAGTAAAGGCCATGGTGATTACTTGGATAAAGTCCTTTAGAAGACCATTTCGTAGTGGAAGTTAATAAATTTGTCTGATACCTGATAATTGAATGGTAAATGGTTGGTGTGTCTCATCTTTAAGCAACAGGGACTGTTTGATTAGATCGAGCTTGTAAACACGTCCTTTAATCGTTTTCAAGCTACCATTTGAATAATAATCAATCGAAATTAACTTATTTACGGATAGTTTTTTTAAAAACAAAGTAACTCCTCCTCTAAATTGTTTCTTACAGGAGTCATTATATAAGATACTTTTTAACACGAAGTTAATAACATATTAAGAATATATTAAATGTAAACCAATTATTGGAAAACTGTTGTAATAAGATCCAGGAGTGAAAGAAATTGTGATTTTAAACAAAGAAGAATACCAGGTGAACGGACTACATTATACGATTAGGTCAGCGGTTGAAACGGATGCTGAGACTTTGTCGGAACTAAGGCTACAAATTGATGGTGAAACTGAATATATGGATAGAGAAAGAGGAGAAGGATTCATAGATGCTGCGGGCTTTGAGCAGTTAATAAAAAGTGATTCAGAGAGTGGTAGAAACATATTTCTAGTGGCAGTGGTGGATGGTCGTATAATCGGGTATTCAAGATGTGAAGGTTCTAATTTAAAGAGACTATCACACAAGGTAGAGTTTGGTATTTGTGTGTTGAAAGACTTTTGGGGGTATGGAATTGGCAGGAACTTATTAAAAGAATCTGTCACTTGGGCTGACTTCAACGGCGTGAAGAAAATAAATTTACATGTATTAGAAATAAATACGAAAGCCATTCAGCTCTATGAAAAGTTTGATTTTACTATTGAAGGTGTTTTAAAGAATGACAAGCTTCTGTCAGATGGGAAATATTATAATACCCTTGTGATGGGGAGATGGAATAGTACAAAATAGATATATAATCAACCAGTTAGATGGTGTCCCAACAGTTTTATTGGGGCGCTATCTTTTTTTACGAATGGTTTTTTGGGGGCTAGGAAAAAATAACCTAAAGTATTCATCCTTACTGGGGGACTTATATTGAAGCCATCTAGAAAAATGAAAGCTCTTATGTATTCGATCTTGGTTGTCTTGATTTGGTTTTTCTTATTTGGAGTACGTCTAATCGGTTATTTTTCATCAATAAGTGATAAAGGACTTAGAGCAACAGAATGTGGAACTCAAGGCTGTACTGATGCCATGTTCATTGCTAATTTGGTATGGACATGGTCTTTTTTTATTGTGATTCCCCTCATCCTCCCTATCGCTCTAATCATTTATTTTCATTTAAAGAAGAGCTGAAGAGGCTTTAAATACCATGATATAAGTTTCAGTTAAGAGGTATGTTGATTTTCTAGATTTTGGTATTATAAAATCAATTTATTCTTGGTAGCTTTTTTTTGTTTCAGATTTAAAACATATATATGAAAAAAATGGAATGATATCTTAAATTAGGATCCTTATTATGCTTTAATGTTGATAATAGAGAAATGAACAAATGATAGGAGTGTGTGTGATGGATATTAGACTAGATGATTTAAAAGGTTCAGAGATTGCTGAGTTAATAGGTGAGCATTTACATAGCATGACGTTACATTCTCCGCCAGAAAGTATTCATGCGCTTGATTTAGAAAAGTTAAGACAACCAGATATTACGTTTTGGAGTGCGTGGGAATGTTCAGAGTTGCTTGGTTGTGCGGCGCTGAAGGAGCTTGATCCTCGACATGGGGAAGTGAAGTCGATGAAAACATCTCCTCAACATTTGAGAAAAGGGGTAGCAAAGCAGTTGCTCCAGCATTTGATTGAAGAAGCAAAGCGCCGTGGCTATCAAAGAATCAGTTTAGAAACAGGTTCAATGGAGGCGTTTGAAGCTGCCAAAAGATTGTATGTCCAGTTTGGGTTTACCTATTGTGAGCCGTTTGCTGATTACAAAGAAGATCCTAATAGTGTCTTTATGACAAAGGAATTGTAAGATAAGTTAAGGAGATTATTATCGGTTTATGTTAAGAACTCAAACAAATCCCTCCCTTGTTAAAGGTGGGATTTGTTATGGTTGGCTTTCAAGTTTCTTAAATCGTTTTAAAATGATCCAACAAATAAGTCCTATAAGCCAATAGATAGGAAAAGAATAAATATGCTTCCATGTTAATTCTTTGTAGATATGTACCCACTCCATAAAGGGTTCTGCCACAAAAGCGAGAAAGGCAGAAAGGATTCCTGTTGATAGGAGAAACGGTTTAAAGTGATGCCCCCACCTTTGATATACATACATAAATGGGACGATTACGACCCCTACATCATAAGGATAGTATTGTGGGTACAAGTAAGGGGTAAGCCGAACGGGATATACCCAAACAAGTGCACTACTGCCAATGGAATCTAGGATAATTGCTGTAATACCATAAAACAATCCAAAAGCTGTAATTTCAGTAATTCTTTTTCTATCGATCGTTTTCCACCAGACAATAGGCGATAAAATACTTAATACGACGAGCAACCACCAGTTAAAGGTTAAGTAGTTATGTTCCCGCCAATACTCTCGAAGAGTTCCATAAAACTCTTTCTCGGTCTGTATGACTTGATCCAATGTAACGGAATACAGAAGAAAATCGAAAATGGAAGACAATGAGTTCACCACACTTATTTATATATATCAAGTTTAACCAAAAGAAGGATCATTCATTAATTTTTTGATTGGTGCCTATTAGTTAGAGAATACTTCACATACATATTCGTCATACTAAGTGAGCCTCTTTTTAACCAAACCATTGTTTTCAAATTGTTAAAAACTGTCTGAAAATTAAATTTATGGATAAAACACGAACGATAAGATAAAAAAATAAATAAATGTTCGATTTTTATATTGTTATTTCATTTGGAATTTGGTAGATTATTAATCAGGTATTAAATATGCATATGATGAAAACACACATAGGGGGAACGTCATGAAAAAGTTATTTTCCGTATTGATTTTAGCATTGATTCTACTAGTTGCAGGTTGTGGTGGAGCAGAAGAATCAGAAAATAATAGTAGTACTACAAATGAAGATTCGAAAAAGATTGCCTTGGTTTTGCCAGAAAAAATGGGTGTGAATCCATTCTTCCAGCAAATGGATGAAGGGGCGAAACAAGCGGCAGAGGAATTTGGTGTCGAGCTAAAGACAATTGAATCAACTGATCACTCAGCTATTGAAGAAAATCTTCGTGTAGCAGTTGCGGAAGGTTATGACCTAATTATTACTTCTTCCTTTGAATCAGAAGATGCGCTTAAAAAGGTAGCAGCAGAAAATCCAGATCGCCAATTTGCGATTATTGATACATTGGTAGATTTACCTAATGTTCAGAGTGTTAACTTCCGTGAACATGAAGCGGCTTATCTTTTAGGAGCAGCTGCAGGACTTTCAACGAAGACAGACAAAGTTGGTATGGTAGTGGCAATGGATATTCCATTAATGAAAAAGTGGACAGTAGCGTTTGAACAAGGGCTTAAGGAAACGAATCCTGAAGCTGAGTTTCTAGTGAACTATGTGGGCAGCTTCTCAGATCCTGCTAAAGCGAAGGAATTGGCGTTACTTCAAGCTTCTAAGGGTGCGGATTTTGTTGCTGGTGCTTCAGCAGTTGGTGATTTAGGAGTTTTTGAAGCAGCGAAAGAGCAAGGTTTCTTCACGTCAGGTCAAGATATTGATCGTACAGAAGTAGATCCTGAGCATGTCGTTCTTTCCCAGCTTAAAGGTACGGATGCAGCAGCTTTTGAAACGGTGAAAGCTTTTGCAAATGGTAGCTTTGAACCTGGAGTGGTTGAATATGGTCTTAAGGAAAAAGGCGTTGGCTTAACATATGTTACTCATGAAAGCAAAACACCATTACATTCTTTTGTGGGTCAGGAAGCTATTGATCAAGTAAAATCACTTTATGATGAGATTATTGCAGGTAATAAAGTGATTGAAAATCCATTAAGTGAGTAAACTGAAAAAATCAAACCGACTGCAAATTGTAGTCGGTTTCCATTTTTACAGGGGGGAAAACAATGACTTATCGCTTAGAGATGAAGGAAATGACCAAAAAGTATGGTGATTTCCTTGCGAATGATGGCATCTCCATTCAATTGAAAAAAGGAGAAGTTCTTGCGATTGTTGGTGAAAATGGTGCGGGTAAAACAACGCTTATGAGGATGCTTTACGGGCTAGAACAGCCAACGAGTGGAGAAATCAAGCTGAATGGCAAACAAGCCCAATTCTTTGGACCTCAAAATGCCATTGAACAAGGAATAGGGATGGTTCATCAGCATTTTATGTTGTTTAGTGATTTTACAGTTACCGAAAACATTGTGATTGGGCATGAACCCATCAAGAATGGATTCTTTAATAGAAAAATGGCAGCAGAACAAGTTCAAAAATTGAGTGATCAATATAAGATTCAAGTGAATCCTAGTAAAAAAGCGGGAGATTGTTCAGTAGGAGAACAGCAGCGAATTGAAATTCTGAAAGTGCTATATCAGGGGGCGGAAATTATTATTCTTGATGAGCCGACAGCTGTGTTAACCCCTTTTGAAGTAGATGAACTATTAAAAACGATTCGGTTCTTAGCGGATCAAGGAAAAAGTATCATTCTTATCACTCATAAGTTACCAGAAGTCATGAAAGTAGCCGATCATGTGACAGTGTTACGAAATGGACGTGTCACTGGGAATGTAAAAAAGGAGGACACTTCGATTGATCAACTGGCTACGATGATGGTAGGTCGAGAGCTCCAACAGCTTTCAGAGCGTAATCAATTAAATGGAGAGCCCCTGCTAGAGCTAGAAGCGGTTTCGATAAAAGGGAAGAGTTCAAAACCTGTATTGGACCAGCTTTCTTTAACCGTTCATCGCGGGGAAATCGTAGGAATTGCAGGGGTATCTGGTAACGGACAATCTGAGCTTATTCAAGCAATTTCGGGATTAACAACGGTTGATCAGGGGGATATACGGCTGTCTGGTACGAATCTAGTTGGTAAGTCCGTTGCCTTTAGAAGAAATGAAGGTCTAGCACATATACCAGAGGATCGCTTTCTTTGGGGGGCGGCGAAGGATGCTACGATTGAAGAAACCGGAGTTATGGGATATTACCATAAAAAAGCCTTTAACAAATATACGTTTATCTTGAAAAACTCATTCCGAGAGGTTGTAAAGACTTGGATCGACCGCTTTGAGATTAAAGCGAAATCGGTAGATGACAAATCAGGAAACCTTTCTGGTGGAAACCTACAAAAATTAATTGTCGCACGGGAACTAGGATTTGAAACAGATTTTCTTATTGCAGCTGAACCTACTCGTGGTGTCGATATTGGAGCTATGGAATATATCCATGAAGCAATCCTTGAGAAGCGTAACCGTGGGGATGGAATTTTACTTGTCTCTTCAGAGCTATCGGAAATTCTATTACTATCAGACCGGATTGCGGTTATGTTTGAAGGGAAAATCGTTGATATTCTTGATAGAAAAGACGCAACAGAAGAACGTCTGAGTGTACTTATGGCAGGAGGAAAAGAAGATGAATCTTCAGCGAAAAATACAACAACTGCTTAAGCCTATGTTACAACCAATGATCGCGGTACTAATTGGATTGGTAACCGGAGCACTTGCCATAGCTCTTGTTGGAGAGTCTATTATGAATACGTACAAAGTCATGTGGGATGGAGCATTTGGTAATTTCTACTTCCTTACAGCTACTCTTGCTCGAGCTACTCCAATCATATTGGTAGGATTGGGTCTAGCACTCGCTTTTAGAGCAGGTGTGTTTAATATGGGAGCAGAAGGTCAGATGGTATTGGGGGCCGTGTGTGCCGCGCTTGCAGCCCTTTATGTACCAGGTGCAGGGATCGTAAAATTGCTTTCTGCGTTTCTTGCAGGTTTTATAGCCGGTGGATTATGGTCATTGTTAGCCGGTTGGATGGAAGTGAAATACAAAGTACAGCTATTGATTTCTACCCTTCTTTTAAATTATGTTGCTGTCCTGTTCGCAGGGTATTTGGTAGCGGAACCTTTTCAGGATAAGTCAGGCTCAGCTGCCCTTGCTCAAACGCCTATGCTTGATCAAGCGGTGTGGCTTCCTAAATTATTTGCTGGAATGAGCGTGCATATGGGATTTGTAATAGCTGTGATTGGTGCGGTCATCTTATATGTGGTTCTTCAATTTACTTCTTCTGGATATGAAGTAAGAATGCTCGGAAAGAACCCTTTCTTTGCTGAATACGGGGGAATAAATAAACATAAAGTTCTCCTTTTTAGCATGTTTTTTAGCGGAGGAATTTCTGGGTTAGCTGGAACAGTGGAGGTTCTAGGATCTCAGTATCGATACGTAGAAGGAGCGCTAACCGTACCAGGCTATGCTTGGACAGGTTTAATGGCAGCACTGTTAGCCAACTCCAATCCATTAGGTACAGCAGTAGCGGCTATTTTACTTGCCGCCTTACAAACAGGTGCGATGGGGATGGAACGTAACACAGAAGTACCATTAGAAATTGCTAGCGTCATTCAAGGTGTTCTTATTTTATTTGTTACTGCAAAATTCACCCTAAGCTGGTGGAAAGTTAAAAAGAAAGCGGGTGACGTGAATGGAGCTGTTTGATTATTCTCTTTTTGCTTCTGCTATCCGTATGGTTAGTCCCATTCTTTTGGCTGCCTTAGGAGGAGCGTTATGTGCTCGAGTCGGAATCTTTAATGTGGGTCTTGAGGGCTTAATTCTAGCAGGTGCCTTCTCCGCGATCGTTGGTAACTATTATAGTGGAAGTGTTATTATAGCCGTATTAACCGGAGCCTTCGGTGGTGTTCTCGTCTCTTTATTATTTGGACTAGCCACGATCAAGTTTAAAGCTAATCCGATTGTAGCGGGGATTGCTATCAACTTTCTTGTTTTAGGATTAACTACTTTTGGCCTCCGAGCCATTTTTCAAGTAAAAGGGGCTTTTTATGATAAGGACATGACGGGGCTTCCTAAGTGGGACCTTCCACTTATTGAAAATATTCCGGTGGTTGGAAATCTTCTATCAGGTCACTCACCCCTAGTGTATACGGCTTTTATTGCAGCGATTCTATTATATGTTTTCTTGTTTAAAACCGTCGTTGGGTTCCGTATTTTAGCTGTTGGGAAAAATGAAGCAGCGGCAAGAAGCCTAGGTTTAAATGTTACCGTTCTTCAGTATGGAGCCATTGTGGCAAGTGGAGTTTTATGTGGTCTTGCAGGTGCCCAGCTTTCGCTTGGTCAAGTTACGATGTTTACTGAGGGAATGACGGCTGGAAGAGGATTTATCGCGTTAGTAGCGATGATGCTTGGTGGGTCGCATCCGATTGGCATGATTGGATCGAGTTTATTATTTGGTCTGATGGATGCGTTGAGTATCAGGCTACAAGGGTTTTCTATGCCTACGCAATTCACAGCCATGTTACCATACGTGATAACGATTATCGCGATGTTCTTTTTAAAGGATCGTGGATTAGAGTCACAAGCATCTGGACAGCAAAGCTCTAGATAAGAACAGGAGTGAAACACATGAGCTTAAACAAAGCAGACAGAATTAAACGAACAAGAGTACCAGTAGCTAATCCGAAACATGCAAAGCGGCTTCCGCCCGGCCAAGCGTTAACGGAACGTTTTCCGATTTTGCATGAAGGAGACGTTCCTGTTTACGATATGGAAAAATGGGATTTAAAAGTCTTTGGTGAGGGTGATAAAGAGGTCGTACTCACTTATAAACAGATTAAAGAAATGCCTGAAACAACTGTGACCGTTGATATTCATTGTGTAACTCGCTGGTCTAGATTTGATAATCAATTCACGGGAGTAAAGTTCAGTGATTTCTTAAAGGCATTAAATATCACTCCTAAAAGTAAATACGTGATGCTTCATGCGGACCATGACTATACAGCCAATATAGCATTGG
Source organism: Robertmurraya sp. FSL R5-0851 (assembly GCF_038002965.1). Lineage (NCBI taxonomy): Bacteria > Bacillati > Bacillota > Bacilli > Caryophanales > Bacillaceae > Robertmurraya > Robertmurraya sp. FSL R5-0851. The sequence continues at coordinate 912,303 of NZ_JBBOOE010000001.1, forward strand.
CTGATTTGTTACATGACGACGTCCTTCTTGCTCATTCGTTTGAAGGAGAGCCATTAACGGATAAGCACGGCTGGCCACTAAGGCTTGTGGTCCCTCATCTCTATTTTTGGAAGAGTGTGAAATGGATTAGAGGCATTGAGTTCATTGACGAAAATAAACCGGGATTTTGGGAACAAAATGGATTCCATCTGAATGGAGATCCTTTTAAAGAGGAACGCTTTTCGGGAGAAGACCTTCCTATTCCCGAGGATGAATGGGAGCGAAAAGACTTTGACTAACTTTCTGCCAAACCTTAAATTAACATCAGATTGTTTACCAGAACGTGTCATTGTTTGTGGAGATCAAGCACGTGCGAAAATCATTGCAGAATTAATGGACAATCCAACCAAATTGGGTGAGAACCGTGAATACCATAGTTATTCAGGAAGCTGGAAAGGTACAAAAGTAGCGGTGGTTAGTCACGGAGTAGGAGGACCAGGGGCAGCCGTCTGCTTTGAGGAGTTAATCATGGGTGGCGCACAAACAATCATTCGTGTAGGGACGGCTGGCTCTTATCAAAAAGATGTGCAGCCTGGTAGTCTGGTCATTAGTACAGCTGCTGTAAGCTGTGATGGATTAACAAAACAAATTGTTCCTCCAGGATTTCCTGCGATTGCTGATCGGAGCATTGTGGAGGCATTAACACAAGCAGGCTCATCAAATGTGGAAGAGCTATTGGTGAAAGAAGGAATGACGCTTACTCTTGATGCGTTTTATTCTGGTGTTCTCGAATTCCCTCACCAATTGTATAAAAAAGCTGGAGTTGTCGCAGTGGAAATGGAAAACTCAGCTCTTTTTGTTATCTCGTCTTTGAAAGGAATTAAAGCGGGAGCTATTTTAGCGATTGATGGCTTTGCAGATGCAGAACTTCGAGAAGAGTATAATCCTCATAATGAGGTAGTAGGTAGAGCAGTGAATGCAGGAATGAAAGTGGCTTTAGACGCTATAATACAAGTGTAATTCAACAGGTGGTTAACGATCATGTTAAACGGGGAAGTACCTTCACTCTATAAGTAAAGGGTTCCGTTTTCGGGTGCTTTCTAATTAAAGGGCACATTAATGGACGATATGTATTGTACAATTAAAAAAGAGGGTCAAAACTTCTGTCATGTGCAGTGCCGTTTCAATCTATATAAGCTGGTCAATAAATAGCTGCTGATTCCCGCATCTGAGATCAAGAGGGCCCGCACTTTTCGGTTGGGGGATCAGGTTATACACTCGAACTTATAAATAGACGGAGGAATTCCGTTTAATTAGCAAATACGATAAAAAATAGCTTACATAGACGGAGAAATTCCGCCTATTGACTTGAAAAACGTGAAAATGGGGAGATTTTTCTTGCATAAACGGAAAATCTCCCCTTATTTACCCCGAAACAGGCTTCATTCTGGATTTAACCGGAAAAACGCCGCTTATTTACTTTTGCTGGTTACTCGAATAAGGGCAAGACATCTTCTTCCAAAGGGAATAGGTTTCCCCTTTTTTTACCAATGGCAATGCCAATACGACTGTCATTTCGGTCCTTATTTTAAGAAAAGCACCCCAAAACGGAACCCTATACTCAAAAAGTGGTGGTCTGTTTTTAGGCCCGTACACTTTCTAGAATCAGGTTTAACCTTTCACCTCTCGAGGGTATGAAGTCTTTAACACTCGTAAGGGAGGGATGAAAGTGGAAGTACTCAACTGGATTGGGTTACTTATTATCCTTTTAGTAGGGTGGATGTTTTGGTCAAAACTGACTTGGAAAACCATCATGGTCGGTTCAGACATTCGTTCAGAAGAAGCCATTAGAGATAAATATAGACTATATAAATCTGTAAATATACGTTGTCGCTTGAAAAAAGAAGTTCAGACCCCTATTGTTACTGGAGTAAACCAAGTGGTAACCAATCATGTGGATCCAAATGCCGGTTCAACTATTCTTAAGCTACTGGTTCATCGAAGGGATATTTATAAAGTCAACCAATTGAAGTCTTAGTATAAAGGGTATTCAAAGACACAACGAAGTGCTCCTGAATACCCTTATTGTTTTCTAAGGTTCAGTTCCGCCCAAACGATTTTTCTCCTACTTGAATAGGTTGTTGTCAAGGGGGTGAATCATTTGAAATGGGGGAATTTCTTGCTCATCTTCATTAGTGCGTTAGTTTTATTATTGATTCCAATCTTCTATTTTCAGCCTGATTCAAATGAAACCAGTCAAAATCAAAATGATGCTATTACCGCTAGTACAAACGAGAAACAAAATAATACTAAGGAAGAAAACGGAAATAATGAAGATGGAAATGAAACAGCCAACACAACTAACGACCCAAACACTGATTATTGGGGAGTTGATTCTGCATCATATGCGACAGAGGGGCTATACGCCTGTGTAAATGAATATTTCGGAAAGCCTACTGTTTGGGGGAGATATCTAGGGACGATTGAGGGTGTTTCTAGTGGGTTAACAAAAGAGGAAGTAGAATACTTGCATTCAAATGGAGTAAAAATCCTTCTTATTAATAATCAATTTAACAATGCAACTGGTTATGATAACGGGGTAGAGCAAGCGAATATTGGAATCTCTTTGGCTGGAGAGTTAAATGTGCCAGAAGGAGTAGCTATATTTGCAGATATTGAACCAAATTATCCCGTAGATTCTGCCTTTATTCAAGGCTGGTTTGATACGATGATGAACTCTCCTTATGAGCCGGGAATCTATGGTGTATTCTCTCCGGATAGTGCTTTAGTTGAGTCGTACCAAGCTTCAATAAACGAAAATCAAGAGATACAAAATAAGGTCATTCTGTGGACGGCCTATCCTCATGTAGACGTAACCACTCAAGCAAATGCGCCAGAAAATGCGGCTGAGGCTCCTGAAGGTTCACATGTATATGGTTGGCAGTATGGAATTGATGCAGCAGCATGTAATATAGATACAAACCTTTTTAAAGGCAGTTTATTTGATTTTCTTTGGTAATTATACGATTCAAATACCCTCTTTCCTTAAAGGAAGAGGGTATTTTGTATATTTAATAATATTAACTAATAAATATGCTGGAATTTTGAAGTGATATATATTATATTAGAAAAATAGTAAAATGTTGAATAAATATTTAATGCTATGTAAATTTATAAATATACCTCTTTCAACATATAAAGGAGTGTTACTGATGAAGGATCAATTAAAACAACATTTAGAGACGATACAAAATAAGCTATGGAATTTGAGCGATTCCATTTACCACGAGCCTGAGTTAGGTGATCAAGAATATAAATCTATGGAAAAACTCGTCGCGTTTTTAAAGGAGCATCATTTCGCAGTGGAAACAGGAATTGTCGGTCGGTCGACTTCCTTTAAAGCGGTATACGACAGTAAAAAAGAAGGACCTACGATCGCCTATCTATCCGAGTATGATGCACTTCCTGGAGTAGGACATGGATGCGGCCATAATATGATAGGTACAATGAGTGCAGGTGCTGGTGTTTTGTTGAGCAAATTGGTTGATGAGCTAGGTGGACGAGTGGTGGTTCTTGGAACTCCTGCTGAAGAAACGAATGGAGCGAAGGTTCCGATGGCGGAGCAAGGGATTTTTGATGATATTGACGTGGCTATGATTTTGCACCCAGCTGATGAATCCTATGAGAGTGGGGATTCCTTAGCAATGGATGCGATTCAATTTGCATTTTCAGGTCAGACAAGCCATGCAGCAGCATCTCCGGAAAAAGGAATCAATGCTCTTGATGCAGTGATTCAGCTCTTTAATGGTATTAATGCCCTTCGTCAGCATGTGACATCAGATGTTCGGATTCATGGAATTATTAAAGAAGGTGGCATTGCTGCTAACATCGTTCCTGATTATGCAGTTGCCCAATTTTATGTACGTGCGAATAATCGTAGCTATCTTGATGAAGTCGTTCAGAAAGTGAAAAATATTGCCCATGGTGCGGCTTTAGTAACAGGGGCAACAGTTGAAATAACCAACTATGAACTTAGTTACGATAACATGCTAACCAATCAAACGCTATCTGAACTTTTTACAGAAAACTTACTTGCTACAGGAGTGGAAAAGGTATTAAAAGCAAAGGACTCATATGGATCCATTGATATGGGTAATGTAAGTCATGTTGTCCCCGCGATTCATCCGTATATTGGACTTGATTCACCAGGGCTTGTTGCTCATACAAAAGAATTTGCAGATATCACCATTACAGAGAATTCCCATCAAATCTTAAGTAAAGGTGCACTTGCGCTAGCCTCAACGGGTTATGAATTACTTACGAATAAAGAAATCTTTGAAAAAGTGGTAAATGAATTCTTAGAAATGAAAAGAAGTCATGGATAATCGTATCGATTTATTAAAATAATAAAATCATGAATGTGGATTAAAGAATAATCTGAATATTTTTATATTAAAAAAGCTACTTCTCAAAATTACATGTATGTGTTACTATACATTCAGTTGAATAATTATTCGTATACATCATATAAATGCTATTTAAGGAGGAAACAACATGAAACAGTTCGGCTTACTTATTACTTTAATTTTAACGTTAGTATTGGCAGCATGTGGCCAAAATAATGAATCTGGAAACGGCGAAGCAGGAGAGGACAAAAAGGTATTAACAATGGGAACCTCTGCAGATTTTGCTCCATTTGAATCTCGTAACACATCTGGAGAAGTAGAAGGATTTGATATTGATTTAGCTAAATACATTGCAGATGAATTAGGCTATGAACTGAAAATTGAGGATATGAAATTTGATGGACTAATTGGAGCGCTACAAGCAAATCGTGTAGACCTAGTATTATCTGGAATGTCTGCTACAGAGAAGCGTGCTCAGAATGTTGATTTTTCTACTCAGTATCATCATTCAGGTGAAATGTTTATCACATTAAAGGACTCTGAAGTCACATCTCTTGAGCAATTAGAAGGAAAAACGGTTGGAGTTCAGTTAGGAACGATCCAAGAAGAGGGTGCTCGTAAGCTTCAGGAAACAGTTGATTTTGAAATCAAGGCTATTGACAACGCAACGATCTTGATTCAAGAATTGTTATCGAATCGTATTGATGTAGCATACTTGGATAAGTCAGTAGCTACTGGATATATTAATGAGCAAGGATTAACAGGATTTGATGATCCTACGACGAGCTCACCAGGAATGGCGGTTGCTTTTCCAAAGGGCAGTGAACTAGTGGACGAAGTAAACCAAGTCCTAAAGGAAATGGAAGAAAATGGTAAACTAGAAGAATTAAAAGCAAAATGGTTATCGGAAGAATAGGCTTAACCTGAAAAATATTAAAGTGAGGTGTAAGGCATGAATTTGGACTTTAGCCAAATTGTGCCTTATATTCCTTTTATCTTAGAAGGAATATGGGTTACATTACAGTTTGTCATTATATCGATTATTTTCGGTTTTATTTTAGGAACGGCTCTCGCGTTATGTAAAATTTCAAAAATGAAAGCATTGAACTGGTTTGGGGATGCGTATACCTCTATTTTCCGTGGGACACCATTAATTTTACAATTAATGATTATTTATTTTGCGATTCCACAGTTAACAGGCTATGACATTTCTCCCTTTTTATCAGCGATTCTTGCTTTTGGTCTAAATTCCTCTGCCTATGTATCGGAAATTATCCGTGCAGGAATTCAAGCAGTTGATAAGGGTCAAACTGAGGCCGCTCAAGCTCTTGGTGTACCTTATCGGTTGATGATGAAGGACATCATTTTGCCACAGGCTTTAAAAAATATTTTACCTGCACTCATGAACGAATTTATTACATTAACAAAGGAATCAGCTATTGTCTCAACTATTGGGTATTTAGACCTTATGCGTCGAGCTCAAGTAGTTGGTGCTGATATTTATCGAAACTTTGAACCATTAATTTTTGTAGGGGTCATTTATTGGCTACTTGTTATGGTATTAACGATCATTGGTAAAGTTGTTGAAAGGAGGTTGAAGTTCAGTGATTAAAGTGGAAAACCTCTATAAACAATTCGGTGATAATGAAGTACTAAAGGGTATCACGACCAATATTAATAGCGGTGAAGTGGTTTCGATTATTGGACCATCTGGGTCTGGTAAATCAACGTTTCTTCGCTGTATAAACTTATTAGAAGTGCCAACGAAGGGGACCATTTCGATAGATGGTCAAAGTATTACTGATAAAAATACAAATATACTTAAAGTTCGTCAACAAATTGGAATGGTTTTTCAGCATTTCAACTTGTTCCCTCATTTAAATGTTCTTGATAACTTAACGTACGCTCCGATCAAAGTAAAAGGAGAAACGCGACAAGTAGCGGAAGAAAAGGCTCGTAATTTGCTTGCGAAAGTGGGACTTACAGAAAAGGAAAAAGCATTTCCTAGTAACCTTTCAGGTGGACAAAAACAGCGTGTTGCGATTGCTCGTGCTCTTGCGATGGAGCCCAATTTAATGCTGTTTGACGAGCCAACATCCGCACTTGACCCTGAAATGGTTAAGGAAGTATTGAATGTAATGAAGGACCTAGCAAAGTCAGGGATGACAATGGCGATCGTTACCCATGAAATGGGCTTTGCGCGTGAAGTGGCTGACAGAGTATTATTCCTGGATGGTGGAGTTTTACTTGAAGATGCTAGTCCGGCTGAGTTTTTTAGTAATCCAAAAACGGCGAGAGCAAAAGATTTCTTAGAGAAGGTATTATAAATTATAGTTAGAGATAAGGGCTATCCAAAAGGATGGCTCTTTTTCATTATCTTGTTCCTTATTACGGAGTATGCAAAGCAATATGTTGAAAAAGTTAAAGCTGCACGCGGAGAAGATGTGTTAGAAGCAAAAACTATATAAATATGAAAGTAGGGTATTCATGGTTACATGAATACCCCTTAACTATTTTCCTACATATTTTCCATTAAGCGTTTGGCGATTTTTGCATAATCGTCACGATCGATTCCAGGAGCAAATTCCTCCGGTAGTTCCTCTAAATTAGGAATAGGTGCACCCTTAGGAGCTCCAGTAATTACTTGGAGTTGGTTTCCATTCTCAGGGTTTATCCCTTTCCAAATTTTTGATAGATCGGTATAATGTCCTACATCATTCCATGTATATAAAACATTTGATAACCCTTGATCCTCAAACTTTTTTGCATGATCGAACTTTCTGTTAGATAGATTAGGAATCGGAACCATTTTTTTAACATCTACGCCCGTAGCAATTTCTAAAGCTTTAGCATAAGCGAGCACATGCGTCCCACCTCTGACAAGTAAGTACCCTATCATTTCCCGAGCAGTTTCATGTTCTGTCATTTCATATACACGCATCTTATGTGTTCGGGCTCCTACTTCTAAAAAGAAATTATGAAGTAAATCTAGTACTAAGTTTCCGCTGCTAAAGACATTGTCTCCAGTCCAAGGGCGCCCCATAGAATCACCTGCTAATGCCGTTTGAGCAGTAGCTATAAAGTGATACGTACTGCGTGCATCCATCCCTTCACGTAAAGGGGTAACATCAGGGTCGCCAGGAAAGGTATTCCCGCGGGATAACAAATTTATGGTATTACTAACGAGTTCCACATGACCAAATTCTTCTGCTGTAATACTTGCAACGAGGTCATAAAAAGGTTTTAATTTATCTTTTTGCCGGAAGTTAAAAGACTGATACATATAATTGTTTAAAGTTGACATTTCCCCAAATTTTCCACCTAACAACTCCTGAACAGCCGCGGCTGCATTCGGATCACCATGCTCTGGAACGGGAAGGTCAATCAATAATTTATTTTCACGTTTAAACATCGGATGCCCTCCTTATCCTCTAGGAATAACCCAGATAATTTGTTGAGTACGAATAAAGAAAGGTGAACCCCCAGACTCCACTACAATATGGTCAGGCATAACAGACTTAAGTAAGCCAGTTACAGTCCCTCTGACCGTTTGGACAGCAACCATTCGTCCGGTAATGCCTTGAAATGCATGATACACATACGAGTCAATATGACTGACAAAAGATGGTGTTTGTTGATTCATGAAGTTTTCGCTCCTTTGTTTTGTAATATCCAACAGTTATATGTATGACGGGACTCAAATATTTATACATAGTAGTATACAAACTAATAGTTTATTCAGAAGTTTCTTGACATTATTTTTATAGATTGATAAGGTTAAAAAAATTCTATCCTGTTGTGATGGAGGGAGCCGTATACGTTGAAGAAAAACAACCCAATTGATGCTATTTTACAAGAGCATTCACTTATTATAGTAGATGGAGCAATGGCTACCGAGCTTGAAACCCAAGGATGCAATTTGGATGATCCTCTATGGTCAGCAAGTGTGTTACTTGAGAATCCGCAGATGATTTATCAAGTGCATTTAAACTATTTTCGGTCAGGGGCAGATTGTGCGATCACTGCAAGCTATCAAGCAACTGTAGAAGGATTTGCTAAACGTGGATTACAAGAGGAAGAAGCCTTGGAATTGATAAAAAAGACAGTCGTGCTTGCAAAGAGTGCAAGAGATGACTTTTGGCAAGAAGATCCACAATCTGATAAACCCAAACCATTGGTAGCTGCATCTGTTGGTCCATACGGTGCGTTCTTAGCAGATGGCTCAGAATATGTTGGGAACTATGGAGTGAGCGATAAAATCCTTAGGGATTTCCACCGTCAAAGAATGGCGGTACTGATTGAAGCAGGAGCTGATATTTTGGCATTTGAAACCATTCCTTCCCTTCAAGAAGCGAAAGTATTAATCTCTCTATTGCAGGAGTTTCCTGGAACTTATGCCTGGCTATCCTTCTCCTTGAAGGACGAATGCTCAATAAGTGAAGGTACATTGTTACAAGAATGTGCTAAACTAGTAAATGAATGTGAACAGATTGCTGCGGTTGGCTTCAACTGTGCTCCATTAGATTATGTTACAGGGGCCATTAGCAATCTTAAAAGCTATACAGACAAACCTATCATTGTTTATCCAAACTCTGGAGAAACGTATGATCCCGAGACAAAAACTTGGCACGGTCAAGAATCATGCCATACACTCGAGTCGAAATCAAAAGAGTGGTACGAAGCTGGGGCTCGATTAATTGGTGGATGTTGCCGAACATCACCAAAGGATATTGAAGCTGTAGCGGGAAAGTGGCGCTAATTTCCGAGGAAATATCAAAAACTTCGTGATAATTTTCCATAATTCGCTAAAATATGTACATCCATATGGCAAAAAACGCAAGTGATTATAAAAGTCACTTGCGTTTTATTATGAATTTAAGCTCTTGACTTAATACTCGTGCTTTCTCGCTGATCTCAACTGTATCCTCCAGAGGCGTAGTAGAAGATGTTTGTTGAACATTTGAGTCAGAATTATTTCCTTGGAGTCTTTATGAATTCATTATTACGAGGAAACCTTAAAAAATCCTTAAAGATTTTAAAAGGGAGAATGAAATTGATAAAGGAATTCCAAAAGAGAAGGTAATTATTTGAGTGGAATCTGAAAATACCACAACATAAAGCTAATAATACCTGTCGATAACAAATAGGTTAAAATTGGGCGAGAATAATGTAATCGAATCATGCTATACATGACCGCATAAAAGAGGAAATCCATCCAATAGGAATAATTGTTATGTAAAAGAAGCCTTTCAAATTTATAGAAAACATATTCAATTGCCATGGAAGAGATGACCCAAAGGCTAATAAACCGGATTTGCCTAAACAATGAAAAGGTTAAGTACACAAGTGTAATCGCGGGCAAAGTAATAAACGTATATAAAAGGTCAATCATAGTGTGTGACATCAGGAAGAAATCCGGCTTATATTCCCACAGCAATTTGTCATGACAAAAGAAGTTATAAAGTAAATTACATGTGCATCACATACAAACACGCTCGTCCCTTGTTAGAGGGATAGGTGTGTTTTTTGTTTTTTTAAGAAAATATTTAAAGCCATGAAAAGGACATGAGTGCGACTGAACGGTTAACAGAGAGGGGAGACAAGGCTGGAATCTTCCTAACGCAGCAGTTACATTTACCACCTTGGAGCAGTATTGGTGAACGTAAAGTAATCAATACCGTAGAAGCTACGATACAGCAAACCAAAGCCATCTCTCTTAGTGTAGAGGTGGGAAGTTGGGTGGAACCACGAGAAAACACACTCGTCCCTTTTTTAGGGACGGGTGTGTTTTTTATTTTATAAAGGAGGCTAGATCAATGGAAGTAAATATTCAATTTCCTGATGGAAGTATAAAAAGATATCAAGAAGGTGTAACTTTAGAGGAAATCGCTCAGGGAATCAGTCCAAGTTTGCGGAAGAAAGTAATCGCTGGAATGGTGAACGGAATGATGGTTGATCTGGGAAGAGAGATCCGGAATGATGCAAGTATTCAATTGATTGAAAGAAATTCAGAAGAGGGTATTAAGATTATGAGACATTCAACTGCCCATGTGTTAGCTCAGGCAATTAAACGGTTGTATCATCATGTCGATTTATCTATTGGTCCAGTGATTGAGAATGGATTTTACTATGATGTGGATGTCCCAGAAAGCATTACAGTAAAAGACTTAGGAAAAATTGAAAAAGAAATGAAAAAAATCGTTGCTGAAAATCTACCTATTAAAAGGGAAGAGTGGTCAAGAGAGGAGGCGAAGCAAGTTTTTGCAAAAGCCCCTTATAAGCTTGAATTGCTTGATGCGATTCCTTCCGAAGAAAAAATAACTGTATATCGTCAAGGCGAGTTTTATGATTTATGTCGTGGCCCGCATGTACCGTCCACTGGATTTGTAAGAGAGTTTAAATTAACTCATGTTTCGGGTGCTTATTGGCGAGGAGATAGCAATAATAAGATGTTACAACGTGTGTATGGAGTTGCATTTCCTACAAAAGAAGAACTCGAGGAATATTTCCACTTTTTAGAGGAGGCTGCTAAGCGAAACCATCGGAAGCTAGGAAGCGAGCTCGAACTGTTCATGTTTTCCGAAGAAGCACCTGGTATGCCATTTTACTTAACAAATGGACAATTGATTCGAAATGAACTGGAAACTTTTTTAAGGAAGATTCAAAATTCCTTTGACTATAAAGAAGTTCGAACTCCATTTATGATGAATCAGCGACTTTGGGAGCAATCTGGGCATTGGGATCATTATAAGGACAATATGTATTTCTCAGAAGTGGATGAACACAGCTTTGCTTTAAAGCCAATGAATTGTCCCGGACATATGCTAATATTTAAGGATAAGCTTCGTTCATATCGTGACCTTCCGATTCGTATGGCGGAGTTTGGGCAGGTGCATCGGCACGAATTTAGTGGTGCACTAAATGGGTTGTTACGAGTGAGAAGCTTTTGCCAAGATGATGCACATATCTTTGTCACACCTGAGCAAATAGAAGAAGAAATTTCTTCGGCTTTACAATTAATTGACTATGTATATAAAGTATTTGGCTTTGATTATAGGATCGAGTTATCGACAAGACCGGAAGATTATATGGGGGAAGAGGCGTTATGGGATCGAGCAGAAGGGTCTTTGGTAAATGTGTTGAATAAACTGGGTCTGCCTTTTCAAGTTAACGAAGGGGACGGGGCATTTTATGGGCCGAAGATCGATATTCACATCAAGGATTCTCTAAAAAGGAGCCATCAGTGCGCAACAGTTCAGCTTGATTTTCAAATGCCTGAAAAATTTGATCTATCCTATATTGATGAACACAACAAAAAGGTCCGACCTGTGGTTATTCACCGAGCTGTATTTGGCTCGATTGACCGCTTCCTAGGTATCTTAATTGAGCATTTTGGCGGGGCCTTCCCTGCATGGCTAGCACCGGTTCAAGTCAAAGTGATACCCGTTTCGAAAGATGTTCATCACGAATATGCAATGAAATTAAAACAGCTACTTAAAAAAGATGAAGTTCGAGTAGAGGTTGATCTTCGTGACGAGAAGCTAGGCTATAAAATAAGAGAAGCCCAAATGAAAAAGATTCCTTATGTGTTAGTAGTAGGGGACCGTGAACAGGAACATCATTCGGTTAGCGTGAGGCAGTATGGTTCGGAGAATGTGATGGATATGGATTTTGACCAATTTACTAACGTCCTTTTAGAGAAGATTGTTGATAAGAAGTGATTAAAAGACTGAATCATTGTAAGAAAAAACTGAAAACGAATTGTGATGTAACAGTAACACTCATGCCTTTTTACTTGGAAGACCAATGGATAGGCTCCTACATTATTCTCAAGCCATCTATCAACAATAAAGATAGTAATGATGTTATCGATCAGTTAGCTCAATTGTCTGAAAAGCGTGCAACTGCTGGTCACTTAGCAGCTGGGATTGCACATGAGATCCGGAATCCTATTACAGCCATAAAAGGGTTTCTACAGCTATTAAAGGATGAACAAGAAGGAAATGAAATTTATTATGGAGTGATTGATTCTGAGATCGAAAGAATAGAACTTATTCTAAGAGAGCTGATGGTTCTAGCAAAGCCAAATAAACAAAAGTATGAAAAGGTAAATATTCAGTTACTTCTTGATCAGGTGCTGACCCTTATGGAACCACAAGCGCTCTTAAATAATATTCAGCTACAGAGAAATTTTTATTTTGATCAGGCCTTTCTCTTGGGTGACAACAATCAATTGAAACAAGTGTTTATTAATTTTATTAAAAACTCTATAGAGGCCATGCAAGATGGTGGAACGATTACCATCGAAGGTAGAATATTAACTGATATGAGCATAGCAAGATTGGAATTATGACACAAATTCAGGTATGCTGCTTTTCGTTTCTAATTCTGTTTCCTTTGATTTAAAAACAGAGGATAAGGGTAGTGATGGAGTATACAATGCTATTCGGGCAATTGGTACTCAATTCCATAAAATGCCAGTGACTTTACGAACGGTCCCTTCTCCTACTAATAGCTATGCTGTTGAATCAAAAGGTGTGTTGCTACCACTTGAAAACTTCATTTATGAAAGAGGACAAATGGAGCTGTTACTGACTCAAGCAAATAATGTTAAAAAGGGATATATGACACATAAGAACATGATTGAAGAAGCATTAAATCGCTCCATTGAAGATATTTTTATTATGTGGGATTATGTGGATGATAAAAATTATCTAATTATTATCTTTGGGAGAATAAATTAACTAGTACGAAGAGAGAAGTGGACGCAAGTAGCCACTTCTCTTTTTGCTTTAGAGAAAAGAGAAAATAAAAAAACTGGGCAACCTAATTCTACCTAAATAAATTTTAGATAGACAAATATGAAAGTGAGGTTAACCAATATGACTACTGAATCCCTTCATGAAAAACTCATGAAATTAAGTAGCTTAACCAGCAAGATGCTAAGGAAAAATTTTGAATCAATTGAAAGGCATACTCGAAGTTGATTTTGAGGATGAGGTAAAGTCAAGCTATCACGATTGGAATTATAAACAAAATACAGGTATGATCACGATTGAATTTGAGAGTAATGTAAAAGGGGTGGTTGCAACAAGTGAAGAGACACCAATTCTTAAAGATTTAATTAATGAGGTAAATCGAATAAGCATTATTGTCTAGAAGAAACCGGAAAATACTGAAGCATTTGCTATTACTCCTAAAGTGTACTTGGTCAGAAGAGAAGGGATTTTGGTTGAAATTGAAAAATCATTAATTGAGAAAGGATATGAGCAAACCCTGGTTGTTACGAAAGATGAATTAGAAAAATCATTTTTGCATCATAATGGACATTTTGAAGAAATTTTTAGCCGGCCGGTTGAGGACATTCTTGTAGATTGGGATTTACATAAAGACAATAGCGTCATATGTTTTATACTAAAAAATTGAGTAATGTTTAAAACCAATTCCATTCGTTCATAAAGATAGTAGTATATTCTCCAAAGAGGTGTCTTTATGATCGAGTTTCTTCAAGAGCTTTTTCATTCCAATAATCAGTTAGTGACTTTTATCATTGGTGCAGTCTTTATATTTATCATCGTTTCAATCATTCGCTCTGTCTTTCGAATAGTCCTTCCATTTGTTGTCATCGGATTAGTCATGGTCGTTTTTCTTGGACATTCACCTGATGATGTGATGAATAAAGGGAAGCAGTTTTTCGCTCAAGGCTCAAACTTGATTCAAGACCTTTTGCCTTTTATTCAGTATAAGGATGGAGACTTTTTAGAGACACCACCAGGGTCTGCTCCGTTTTCTGAGGAAAAAGAAAACAAAGAGATTTTAAAAAATGATGGAAATGACCTTGAAATAAATAAGTTTTAATAAGTCTTAATGGAAGCTTTACCAAAGAAAAGAAATCCTTTTTTCCTCCATAAGGTTTCATTATAATTAGTGAAGAGGTGAAAGCTTATGGCACGTGAACGGAAATTTTCCAATGAAGAACTGTTTCAGACTGTAAAGAAAATACTTCTTCAACATGGATATGAAGGATTCCATTTTGGTCTGTTAGCAGAGCAACTGGATGTATCTAGAGGAGCTTTATATAAATACTTTGAAAACAAAGATGAGTTGATTACGGATTTTATGCTGTATGAAATGCAGTTATTTATTACAGATTTGTCTCAGATAGAAAACCAGGGAAACTTTGAAGCTCAGTTTGATTTCTTAATGAAGCTTATTTTTGATAGGGCAGAAGTTCATCAACTCATTACGGTTGTCAAACAAATGGGAACTAGTTCAAATGAAAAAGCAATAGAAAGAAAAGAACAGCTAGAAAAGCTTCCTTTAGAAATGTATCGCTATTTACAAAATTTTATTTCATTTGGGAAAAGGGAAGGAAAACTTAAAGAACATATTCCTGATAGTGTCATGCTCGGATTGATATTTCAATCGATCGCCGTTCCTAATCATGATGGTTTGTCAAAGTCTGTTTGGGTGGAGTCAATCAAGGAAATCATTAGTAAAGGAATGTTTGCACATTCATAATTGACACAACTGTCACTTACGCTTGATAATAAGGGTGACAATTGTGTTTTTTATTTTTATCCAAAGTAACACTTGTGTCACTATATATTATTAAATAAGGGGAGAGAACCATGAAATCAATTCTCAAAAGAATTACTGATCGAATTTCTACCAGAAAGGGAACTTGGGTTACGTTAGGTGTTTGGGTCATAGTAACCGTCCTTCTTGCCATACTTGCACCAAGTGCGAAAGATTACGAATCATCCAATATTTCGTCATTACCTAGTGATGCAAAGTCAGTTATTGCTCAAAATAAACTGGATCAATATTTTAAAGATAATGACGGAACTCCGGCAATTCTTGTTTTTCAATCAAGTGACGCTAAAGCAGTAAATGTATCTGAATTAAAGTCGTTTATTAAGGAGGTTGAAAAGGTGGAGGGTGTTAAGGAAATCGTTCCAATCACCACTTTGCCACCACAAGCTATTGAAAGTTTCTTTTCAGATGATAAAAGCACGGTTATCCTACCAGTTACTTTTGAGGCTGACTTTGAAGCGAAAGAGATGCGGACCTCACAAGAGAAGATGATGGAGATTGCTAAGGAATCTACGAATTTGACGTTAACGATCACCGGACCTGCTGGTATTGCTGTAGACGCTCTAGATTTATTCTCGCGAGCAGATGTGGTACTCCTTTTATCAACTGTTGGCCTAATCCTTGTCTTGTTAATCGTGATTTACCGGTCCCCTCTACTTGCTTTAATTCCACTTCTTGCTGCTGCTTTTGTCTATGAAGTGGTGAATCAAGTGCTTGGTCTAATGGGGAAAGCGGGCTTGCTTATTAACAACCAAACATTTTCAATCATGACGATATTATTATTTGCTGCAGTGATTGATTATTCATTATTTGTCTTTTCTCGTTATCGAGAGGAGTTAAAATCGTACGAAAATAAGCATGAAGCGATGAAAGAAGCAATGAGAGAGACAGGATTACCCGTTTTCTTCTCGGGTGGTACAGTCCTTGCTGCCATGTTGGTATTATTCTTCGCAGAATTTGGGGATTACCGAAATTTTGCCCCTATTTTTGCAACGGCCATGCTGATTATCATGCTTGCTTCGGTCACATTAGTTCCTGCTCTCTTTACACTATTTGGAAGGAAATCGTTTTGGCCTAAAATTCCTAGAGTAGGGGAGGAATCCGTTAAAGCCAATTCTTTCTGGAGCAAAATAGGCCGAAGTGTAGTGAAGAAGCCCGTTGTTTCAACTGTTGCGATTGGGATAATCCTAGTGGTATCCGCATTAAATATGTTCAATCTGAAGTACGAGTTTGATACAATGAAGTCCTTTCCAGAGGATATGCCATCGAGGATCGGGTATGAAATTTTACAAGAAAAGTTTGAAAAGGGGGATTTAGCTCCAACAACGGTCTTGTTTGAAGCTTCTGAGCAAGTGACGATGGAGCAACAGGATTCCATCATGAAAGAGCTAGCGAAACAACCCCTTATTAGCAGTGTTCGTCCAAGTGGTGTAACAGAAGACCAAAAAGTTGTTCAATTTACGCTTACTTATACAGAAAGTCCATACGATAGTGAAACGATGGATGCGTTGGAGAAAACGAGAGATAATTCACAGGAAATTGTAAAGGATGCAGGTCTCGAAGGTGAGCTTTACTTCGCTGGCGAAACAGCGAATCGAATTGACGATCGAGCAACGAATAACAGAGACCTTATTGTGATTGTTCTGTTAGAGTCCATACTCATCTTTGCTATGCTGATCGTAATGACAAAGTCGTTCAAGCTACCTTTATATATGATGGGGACCATATTATTATCTTTCCTGGCAGCTGTTGGGTTAGGGATGTTCCTGACAAACCTATTTTTTGATATTGATACGGTTAGTAACCGCGTCCCACTATACTCCTTCGTCTTTTTAGTGGCGTTAGGAATTGATTATAATATCATTCTTATTTCAAGGTTTTTGGAAGAAAGAAAAATTCACCCCGTTAAGAAAGCAGTTGAAATTGCTGTAGCCAATACGGGCGGTGTGATCTCTTCAGCAGGAATTATTCTTGCTGCTACCTTTGCCGTGTTAATGACTCAACCCATTCAATTATTATTTGTATTTGGCTTTATTGTTGCAGTCGGGATTTTATTAGACACCTTCTTAATACGAGGAATTTTATTACCAGCATTGCTTGTTTTGTTTGAAAAAGATTCGTCTATGCAAAAAGGTCATCAATAAGAATAGAGCCAGTCACAAGGGTGACTGGCTTTATTTTTATGCGTCTATACTTTGTTCGTTTGCTATTTGAGCTCGTTGTTTCTTAGACTTTTTGAAATGTAAAAGCTCATAAATCACGGGTATGACTACAAGAGTAAGTAGGGTTGCTGCTGCTAATCCACCGATAACAACAACAGCTAAGCTTTGTGATACAATGGCACCTGTTTCTGCTTTTTTAAACAGAAGTGGGAGCATGGCACAGATGGTTGCAATAGCCGTCATTAAAATCGGTCGCATTCTCGTTGCAGTTGCTTCCACAATTGCTTCCCGAATAATCATTTTTTGTTCGTTTTGTTTAATTCGGTCTAATAATACAATCGCATTCGTGACGACGATACCAATCAGCATAAGGGCACCCAATAGAGCCGTTACATCCACAGGAATTCGGCTAATCACTAGTCCAAGCACAGCACCAATCGCTGCAAGTGGAAGGGAGAATAGAATAGCGATAGGAGCTCTTACTGTTTTAAAAGTAATCACCATGATCAAGAAAACTGCTCCGATGGAAACAATCATGGTCATAAATAAATCAGAGAAGTCATTCGCTTGTTGGACGCTAGCTCCTCCAACAAAAATGTCTACATCATCAGGTAGGTTGATTCCACCATTTCCTTGAGCACCAAATATAACCTCATTCATTTCTTTTGAGATGTCTGAAACACGTGCAGAATCAATATTTGCTGTTACTCGAACATATTGGTCTCCATCTTTATGGAAGACACTCGTGGATTCTTCATTTTTCGTAATAGTAGCAACCTCAGAAACAGGGACTAAACCCGTTTGAGTCATAACAGGGATATTGTTAATCTCATCAGCTGTAGATGGGGAAAGCATGGGTTCCAATAAAACAGGTGTGTCTTGTTCTTCTAGTTGGATCATACCAATTGGCATAGCATTCAGCATGGCTGCCAAGCTTTGAGCGGTTTGTTCCGAGTTTACTTTACTGGAGTCCACTTCAAGTGAAAAGACCGTTTTCTTTTCTTCAAAATTGGTAGAAACTTTTTCAACACCATCAATTCCAGAAATCTCATCCTTCACTTTTAATGCCGTTTCTTCTAGATTAGCTAAGGAATCACCCATTACATCGATGGTGATTTGGGAAGATGAGCCAGACATCATCGAACTAGCTGAAACCGTAAGCTCGGCATCGCTATAATTCTCTTTTTCACCTTCAATCAGTTTGATCATGTGATCCGTATCTTTTTTATCTTTAAGAATAATAGAAAAGCTTGTTGCTGTTGGTGATTTTACATCCCCGTACTGAGCAGCTTCTGCAGAATTCCCCATTTGAGTAAAGTTATGTTCAACTTCTTCTTGCTTAAGAATGAATTCCTCCAGTTTAAGGGATCCTTCCTTTACCTCGTCAATAGGGGTATTATTCGGGTACGTTAAATTGGCCACAATGAAATCGGAGCTAGAGTTATCAATGGCCCCTTTCGGCAACGTTACGTAGGTCACAATCGAGCCTGCAAAAACAAATAATGCTAGGAGAAGGACTGCCCATTTATGATTAAGTGACCAAGTGACAAACTTAATGAACTTTACCGCTGGCTTATGTTCAGGTAGCTTTGTATTTTTCAAAAGACCTGCACTCATGAGTGGGACAACCGTTAAAGCTACGACTAATGAAGCGAGCAGGGAATAGGTAATCGTTAATGCAAATGGAAGCATAATATCCTGAAGGGACCCACTTACAAGACCGATTGGTAGGAATACTGCCACGGTTGTTAAGGTTGATGATGTGATGGCTGTTCCTACTTCTTTTGTTGCTTCTATTACTAAAGGTACGGAGAATTTTTCCTTTTGCATTTTGCGGAAAATATTCTCGATCACTACGATACTATCGTCTACTAAACGACCAACTGCAACTGCCACCCCTCCTAAAGTTAGAACATTAAGTGTAATTCCTGAGCGTGAAAGGAGGAATAAGGTAAAGGCTAGGGACAATGGAATAGACACAATTGTAATAAAAGTCGAGCGAATGTTTCTTAGGAAAAGCATAATAACAATCGTTGCAAACAATGCTCCAAGTAACACTTCCTTCATCATGGTGTGAACAGAGTTTTCAACCATATCCGTTAAGTCTAAAACCACAGTCGTCTCCGATTGACTATACCTTTCGTTCAGTTCCTTAATTGCTTGATCGAGCTCTTTACTGATAGATACGGCATTAGATGCACTATCCTTTGTTACTATTAGGAAAAGACCATCTTCACCATTAATGTGATTCAACGTATCAGAGGGTTCTTGTTTATCAACTGTTGCGATATCCTTTAAACTAACCTCTGGAGATACTTGTAAATTTCTTAGCTCATCTAGGCTATCGATACTACCAATAACCTTAATGTTACTGGATTTACCATCTATAATTTGTTCACCTACAGCCATCGATGAATTCTGTCCTTGTAAGATGGTCATGATGGTTTGAAATGGAATCTGTGTTTGTGCAAGTTTTGCGTTATCTATTTTCACAGATACATAGGAATTCGCTTCGCCCATGGTTTGAATATTAGCAATACCGTCTATATCTTTTAAAACGGGAACAATTTCTTTTTTAGCAAATTCCACGTTTTCAGCCGTTAATCCGTCTTCAAACGTAATTGAAATTTGGGAGATCGGAATCATATTCGTATTTAGTTGAATGATATTTGGTTTTGACACGTTTGGTGGAAGGGAAAGCATGCTCAGTGCCTCTTGTACCTCTAGCTTCGCATCCTTCATATTCGTTTTGGAGTCGTAAAGGATATCAAGCTTTGAATATCCGTCTCCTGTAGTCGAAAAGATATTCGTTTTTCCCTTTACTCCTTCAAGTACCGTTTCCATTGGATTCGTCACTTGCTTTTCCATCGTATCAGAGTCGGTTCCTTGACCGAGCACAACGACTGAAACCTGTGGCTGGTCTGCTGCTGGAAAGAACTCCATAGGTAATGTGGTGTAGCTTAGGATCCCTAAGCCGAGGATCAAGATCGTAAGAATGGATACTGCAGCTTTGTTACGAAAGGCCCACCTTGTAAAAATAGACATTGTAAAATTTCCCCTTTCATGGTAAAAACTATTAATAATCACAAGATGAATCATAACATAATTTGTTCATGAATAAGAACAGTCTCTAGACCGATACGACAATACTTACAAAGACTTAATAAAAGGGTTATCATTAAATTTGATGAAAATTTTTGGTTAAGATTGTTCGTTTTATTGAATTCTATAAAATTGTTATAACTGAAATCTAATTTCACTGTGTAGGAGAATAAGCGGGGAAATTCCGGTTAAATTAGGAAATACTCAAATTTCCTTAAAAATAAGGTGCCTTTTTCCGTTTATATTATCCAAATCGTTTAATTTGGTCATATTCTGAGCATTTAATCGGAATATCTCCACTAGCATTGCATATGTATCCACAGGCAAAAAAATATATTTAAATAGCCCCCTATCAATTGATAAGGGGCTATTTTTATGGACGAAAGCAAAAAAATCTCCTAAAGTAGAAGCTGAACCCACGTTATCCGTGACTGCGACTAAAGGAGACTTTCATGGATAACATCATATCAAATCAAACTGTATTTAGTAAATGCCTTTCTTTCTTACCATTTGAAAAATTTAAGGGTTCGTCCTTAGACAACGGAGTAAAAAAACTGACCACCGCTAATTTAATGAGGATTTGTGTCGCTATGCAACTAGGAAATTGGAAATCCTACGAGGAAACAGAAGAACGTATTCGTGCCATGGATGGTACAGAAGAACTGTTTGGCCTCACTAGTATAAGTGCATCTCAACTAAGTCGTCGAGTCAATGCCTTACCTTCGGTCCTGCCACGGCAGTTATTTCTTGATGCTGTTACCCAGTTGAATAAATTGACGAGTAACAGAAAAGGGATCCCTTCTTTGGGCCGTCTGCATCTCGTAGATTCCTCTTCTCTGCTTCTTGGACCTACACTAGGAAAATGGACGTATTTTACAAAGCATAGTAATTGCGTGAAGCTACATACTCGGATTGTGATAACCGATCCCGGCACAGCTTATCCCGACATGGTCATTCCTTCTACAGGTAATGTGGATGATCGTGAAGTCATGCTTAATCTCGTGGTAGACCCTCATGCGACCCATGTGATGGACCGTGGCTATGTGGATTACAAAAAAATGGACCATTGGGTGGAAAACCGGATTCCATTCGCCATGCGTATCCAAGCTGGGCATAAGGCGAACATGATAAAATCCTATGAAGTTCCCGCTGGCAGTAGGGTTAAGCTAGACGCCTTAGTCGTCATGGGGAGTAGTTTTAGATCCATGGAACAGCCCCTTCGTCTTGTGGAATTCACGGATGAAGAAGGGAAAGAGTACCGTGTAGTAACCAATCGGTGGGATTTGAAAGCTGAAGAAGTAACTGAATTGTACCGGCACCGTTGGATGATTGAACTATTTTTTAAGTGGATGAAACAACATCTACGTCTAGTTAAACTACAAAGTACCCAACCTCAAGGAATCTGGAACCAGATTTTCTTTGCTATGGCGGCGTACTGTGTCACTTTATATGTTAGGTTAGTTGAGAATAATAAGAAGACCACCTGGAAAGTGCTCACCCTTCTTCGCATCCATGCCGAAAGGACATGGGAAAGTTTTCTCAATGAGTTACACCGGTTACCACAAAGAACATCTAAAGGAAGACAAAAGAGCCATCACCCGCCAAATGAAATTGAACTTCATGATGCAGGTGTGGCAATTGTAAAACAGGTGGGGGTAAGTACTAGTTCAATGGCAAAATATAAAAAACAAAGAAAATAACATCCATTTTTTGGATAACTGGGTTCAAATATAACCCCCTTAACTTTTTGGCTCAAAGTCGAAAAATAAATCTGTAAAAATTATACATAAAATACATAAAAAGTAAATCCATTGTATCCTTGTGGATATTTTTGCAACGCTAGTGGAATATCTCCGCCTATTTCCGCTATTTAGGCTTCCCTTATATACATTAACAGGAAATTCTCCGCCTATGACCTCTCATGACAACCCGATATCGATACGGTGAAGGCAGAAATGGTTTGCAAACTTCTAAATGAGCAAAATTCGTAATTCTCAATCCGAAGAATTAGTAATTAAGGCAAAAAGAGCAAGGGTATAAGCCCTTGCTCTACTTTGTTATGCCTTTTTATGCTGTCGTTTCTTCCTTAGCAAATTCTATTTCAAATCCGAGGTCTTGTAGCATTTTGTGATCTGCCGTTGTTTCTTGTCCAGCTGTTGTTAAATAATCACCCACAAAAATAGAATTAGCAGGGTACAAGCCGAGAGGTTGGAGACTTCGAAGATTAACTTCTCGTCCGCCCGAAATCCGAATTTCCTTTGCTGGATTTATAAAGCGCATTAAGCATAGCACTTTTAAGCAATAACGCGGATTTAACTCACTTACACCTTGAAGAGGTGTACCATCAATTGCATGTAGGAAATTAACAGGGATAGAATCAGCATCCAATACTTTTAAGCTTCTCGCCATGTCAATCACATCTTGCTGTGTTTCTTTCATTCCTATAATAACTCCTGAGCAAGGTGAGATACCTGCATTCTTCACTAGCTCGACTGTGTTCACTCGGTCTTCGTATGTATGGGAGGTAGTAATGGATTCATGGTGACTCTCTGACGTGTTAATATTATGATTGTATCTGTCGACTCCTGACTCCTTTAATCGTTTTGCCTGTTGCGAGTTGAGTAGACCCAGGCAAGCACAAACCTTCAGACCGTATTTGTCTTTTATCTCCTCGACGGCAGAAGTGACAATATCCACTTCTTTTTCGCTTGGGCCTCTGCCACTTGCAACAATACAATACGTGCCGGCGTTTAGCTGATAGGCTCGTTCGGCACCTTGTAGAATCGTTTCCTTGTCAACCATTCTGTATTTTTGGATAGGTGCGCTTGAGATACTTGATTGTGCACAGTAACCACAATTTTCTGGACATAATCCTGATTTGGTGTTGATGATCATGTTAAGTTTTACTTTGTTGCCGTAATAATGACTTCGTATTACATAAGCTGCCTGAAGGATTTCAAGCAGCTCATTGTCAGGACAAGTAAGGATATTTAACGCCTCATCATTCGTGAGCTCGTAGCCATTATTTAATACATCAAGAGCAAGTCTTTTCCAATTATTCACCATGTATCCTCTCTTTCCGCTATTAAGCCGTTCTTTTTAAATGTTTGAAGCTACCCTTTGATAAAACTGTTTTTTCTAGTCTAAAAGCAAGAATGGCAGCTAGTGCTGTAAGAATAATATCTTTTGGCATTGGAACGACCATCCAAGACCATGCCATTTGGTAAGTGAAACCTTCAGGGGCCGCCGCCCAAAGTTTGTATGCCGCGTACATCCAATTTGTTCCAAATACATAATTAATAACAAGTCCGACCATAGCAGCTGTGATGAAGCCAGAAAGGGATCGGTTCTTTTCTACGATTTTTCCTACTACAAAAACAGCAATAACATATGAAACAATAAATCCAAAGGTTGGACTCAAGAGACTGGAAAAACCAGCTCCAAATCTAGCGAAAACCGGAACGCCCACCAATCCGACAAGCGCATATACAGTCAAGGAGATCGTTCCCAAACGACTACCAAGAATCAAACCTGCTAAAATAGCAAAAAAAGTTTGTAGCGTAATTGGAACTCCTCCGACCACCAAAAATGGCACAAATGAGGTAATGTTTGCACCTACAGCCATTAATGCAACGAACATGGCTGCTAATGTAAGATCAATTGTTTTTAATTTCATAAAAATAGCCCCTTTTCTTTTTGTATAAGTAAAGCATAAATTTTCAAAGTATTTTTTGTCAACTAAATATTTTTTAGGTTAACAAAAAATAATCGTACCTCTAGAAAAAAAGGGATTTAAAAAAAGCTCAAAAATTTGTCATATTCCTTTCGATAAATCATGTTTCTTTTTCCTCATAACCGTAGTAAAATACGCTTATAAAATGGAAGGGAAGAGACGAGAAAGATGAAGTTTCCTAAAGATGTAATACTTGATTCAGTTGCTGAAAGAAAAAACCACGATGCTTATGGATTAGAATTTGTCCAAGAACTTGGAAATGATGATGCTGGTTACTCAGAAATGGTGGTTATTATTTTTAAATATAAAGATAAATACTACAGTGTAGATATTCATCATGTGAATGGTGAGAATAACTACGATCATTGGGACAATGAGGTGGAATGCCCGGAAGTCGTTCGGAAGGAAGCCATACAATATTATTGGGAAGAAGTTAAACAATAAAAAAGTAACAAGGTATCAAGATGGGCTAAATGACATCTTGATGCCTTTTATTATTCCTTGATTGCGATGACACGAATTCTATTATAATCCGCAATCCATTGGTTATCTTGAAATAATTTTGATTTTAGTTGTTGTTCAACCTTATTTATGATTTCCTCTCGATCTGTTTCATCTATTCCACGAAAAAAGCTCATTGCGAACATCTTTATCCAGTTCTTTAATCCGTTGGGACCTTCTAGAGGAGTTGGTCTATCATAATGTTGGGCAAGAGTAACTCTGAAACCAACTGCTTCCATTAATGAAGAATATTCACCAATACTTGGATAATACCAAGGGGAATCATTTCGATCACTCCCTAATTGATGCCGAATTTCATCTATGATGGTTTGTACATTCCCTTTTCCACCAAATTCTGCTAAGAATCTTCCGTCTTGTTTTAAGCTTTTGTAGATACATTCTAAAGCTATCTTAGGTTTTTTTACCCAATGAAGAGTTGCGTTAGAAAAAACAGCATCAAATTCATTTGTATAAGGTAGTTGTGTTGCATCTTGGACGAAAAATGGTATTTCAGGATATTTTTCTAATGCTTGTGCAATCATATTATTTGATTTATCTACCCCTATCACTTGGGCCCCCTGATCAAATAACCTTTTCGCCAAATCACCTGTTCCGCATCCTAAATCAAGAATTCGCTCTCCTTTACGGGGTGCCAACCATTCAATAAGACTATTCCCATATTTCGAGACAAATGAGTGATGATTATCGTATAAGTTTGCATTCCATGGATCCTGTTGATGTGCAGTGTTCTCCATCCTCAACTCTCCCTTGCTTGAATTATCGAAATTTTAACATATTTTAGCATACAAGAAAAAGTTTCCATCTGGAATGTGGTATGTTATAAGATAAGCAGTCGAAAAAAGGGGAAATTAAAATAATCTAGCAAGCAGTGATCTGATAAATAAAAATAAAGGAGGAAAACGGTTTGAGTGAAACTACAAAAAAGGAAGTTTATTCTTGGTTTAAATCGATTGTGTTTGCATTTATTGTTGCTTTTATTTGTCGTCACTTCCTATTCTCACCTGCCATCGTTTATGGGGAATCGATGTTACCAACCTTTCAAGAGCATGACCGGCTATTGGTTAGTAAAGTATCAGATGTTCAACGATTTGACCTAATCGTATTTAACGCACCAGATTCAGATGAACGGTATATTAAAAGGGTAATTGGCTTGCCTGGAGATCAGGTAGAAGTGAAAGATGATACCCTTTATATCAATGGGAACCCAATGGAAGAACCGTACTTAGAAGATATAAAGAAAGATCTATTATTAGATAAATTAACTGGAGACTTTACACTTGAGGAGTTAACAGGGGAATCAGTCGTGCCTGATGGAACGTTATTTGTTATGGGAGATAACCGGCTACATAGTAAGGATAGTCGATTTTTTGGCCCAATTCCTATTTCTTCTTTAATAGGAGAAGTGAAGTTACAGATTTATCCAATAAGGAAAATTGGTATTCCCGAATAACTGCTTAGTAAAAACAATTATCTAAAAATAACCTACTTCGAGCCTGGAGTACGGTTATTTTTTTCTGGTGAAAGGATAGTTAATAATAAAAACCCTGTTAGAAAATGTAACACGAGTGTTGGGGGAGTTTTGTAATCGATATATACTGAAACCAACTTAAATCTTTGCAAGTAAATATAGGCTCTCCAAAAAAAGTATCAGTGAGAGCAAAAAGCTGTCTAGGGTTCCGTTGATATGGTGTCGTATCAAGTCTGGTCCAAGAGAGAGCGTATAGAATTTTTTTCTATATACACGGAAGGATAAAAGCCTGGGAGATTCATTCTCTCATTCTTTTATCCTTCTTTTATTTTTTCAAAAACAAAATTTAACTATGAGGTGAAGAGAATGAGAAAAATGAAACATGTATTTTTAGCAGTCGTATTGGTTGGAACAATGTTCTTAAGTGCTTGTGGAAGTTCAACAAAAGAAACCTCTGGAAGTGAATCCAGTGGCAATACCGTTAAAATTGGTTTTAGTGCTCTACCTAGCTGGTACTTATGGCATCTTGTGGATCAAAAGGGTTTCTTTGAGAAATATGATGTTGATGTTGAATTGGTCTATTTTCCAGTCTATGCTGACTCCTTATCGGCCTTAAATACAGGGAAAATCGATGGAAATACTCAAGCATTGTTAGATGCGATTCCCCCTTTAGATAAAGGAATTGATTTAAAAACCATTTTTATTACGGATAATTCTATAGGTGGTGATGGAATTGTTGCCACAAGTGATATTCAATCTGTTGAAGATTTAAAAGGAAGATCTGTGGGTACGGAACTAGGAACGATTGAACACTTTTTCCTACTGACTGCTCTTGAAGATGCAGGTATGACGGAGTCTGATGTGAAATTCACAAACCTGACTGTCCCTGATGCAGGGAATGCTTTCCTATCCGGAAATATTGATGCAGCTGGACTTTGGGAGCCATTCTTAAGCAAAGCAGTTGGCAAGGAAGGCACACATAAACTGGTTACTTCTGCAGATTATCCTGGGTTAGTATCTGACGTCTTTGTTGTTCGAGAAGAGGTTACGAAAGAGAAGAAAGAAGAGTTACAAAGAATAGTAAATGCTTGGTTTGATGCCGTTGACTACTTGGAAAAGAATCCGGAAGAATCCATTGATATTATTGCCAAAGAGGCTGGAATTACTAGTGAAGAGCTAACAGAAGGATTTAAAGGGTTCAAAATGTTTACCCCTGAAGATAATCTTGATTCCTTCAAAGAAGGAAATAGTTACGATTCCTTCTACTATACAGCAGAGAAAAATGCAGAGTTCTTAAAGAGACAGGACTATGTGGATGAAATACCTGACTTCTCCAATTTTGTTGATTCGTCCTTTGTAGAAAATGTTTCAAAATAATAAGAATAGAAGGGGTGAGTGGAATGAAGCTACCAAAAAATAGAACAATAAGAAGCTTAACTTCTATACGTGAAGAGGTTCCAAAAAAATGGTATTTGTTTGGTGTATGTATCACCTTTCTATTACTCTTCCTTTTCTGGGGTGGTATTAGGTTTATTAACATCGTTGACGAAGTTTTCCTGCCAACCCCAAACGGAGTGGTACTTTCGTTAGCTCAATCTTTTGGAAACCCAGAGTTTTGGGAGCATATTGGCATAAGTGTGTATCGCGTATTTATGGGATTTTTACTGGCTTGTGTGATTGGTATTCCACTTGGAATATTAGCAGGAACCTTTAAATTCGCAGAATCCTTTATTTTACCAATGTCAGAGTTTATTCGTTATATGCCTGCAGCAGCCTTTATTCCTCTAATTATGGTATGGGCAGGAATTGGAGAAACAGCCAAGATATTGGTGATCTTCATCGGTTGTTTCTTTCAGCTCATCTTGATGGTGGCCGATGATACCAATCGTATTAGCAAAGATTTGCTTTACGCATCTTATACTCTTGGTGCGAATCGAAAGCAAGTGATTTTCAAAGTCATTATTCCTGCGTTGCTGCCAAAACTCATGACAACTCTACGTTTGATTATGGGCTGGGCTTGGACATATTTAGTCGTTGCTGAGCTGGTGGCAGCGAATAATGGACTTGGCTATTTCATCATGAAGGCACAGAGATTCTTAGATACAGAGTCTATCTTTGTAGGAATTATTGTCATTGGACTATTAGGGCTGATTATTGATAGAGCATTTGCGATCGCGAATAAAAAGTTATTTCCTTGGGTGGAAGGTGGGAATTAAATGGTGACTATTGTACAGCCAAAAGTGGTAGTCGATCCGGTTGATATCGAAATTGAAATCAATGGATTATCAAAAATCTACGAAACGAAAAACAGCACTTTCCAGGCTTTGGAGGATGTTTCTTTATATGTGAAAAATGAGGAGTTTGTTTCCATTTTGGGGCCATCTGGCTGTGGGAAATCAACCATTCTTCGAATATTAGCCGGCCTAGAAGAAGCAACGTCTGGGTCAGTTAAAGTAGCTGGTGAGGAAGTACAAGGTCCAAGCGTCAAGCGGGGGATGGTCTTCCAATCTTATACCCTTTTTCCATGGTTGACCGTTCGGGAGAATATTGAATTTGGTTTGAAGTTAAAAGGTGTTAGCCCGAAGGAACGGAAAGACATTTCTGATAAATACTTAGCGGTTGTTGGTCTTGAGCGGTTTGCCAATTCTTATGGAAAAGAATTATCAGGTGGCATGAAGCAGCGTGTGGCCATTGCCCGTTCATTAGCAAATAATCCAGAGGTCTTGTTGATGGATGAACCGTTTGGGGCACTTGACGCGCAAACGAAGCAGTCCATGCAGCAATTGCTATTAGATATTTGGAAAAAAGAAAAAACAACCATTGTCTTTATTACCCACGACATTGATGAATCGATCTTTCTATCCCAACGAATTTATGTAATGGATGCTCGTCCTGGAAAAATTAAAGAAGAAATTAATGCAGATCTTCAACTATTTAAGAATGGCGAACTAGTCGAAGTGGACCGATTTATGAAACTTAAGAAACATATCATTACGCTACTCAAGCATGGATGATGGATTAAAAGGAGGAAATTAGGATGACACATGTTTGGTCGACCATTCTTTCTCCTGGTGGAAAATGGTCAGGGTTTATAAAACGAGGGAAATGTATTCGTTTTACTGCACTTGAGGAAGGTGCGAATGTATCCATTCTTTTTTATAACGCAAGGGATTTAACCGAGCGCTATGTCATGTCCGACACACTAAAGTCTCAGTTTACAAGCCATTTAACAAAAGGTCATGTTCTTTTAAGTGATAATGGCCGAGTGTTGGCAAGTTTTTTAGAAGATAGTGTTGGCTGGCATGATCCGATCGCTGGATGTACGACTCGTGAGAAAACGGATGCTAAATATGGAGTAACCACCTATCAAATTCAGCGAAACGAGTATTTTCGAAGTGGGCGAGAAAACTTGATTACCGAGCTTGCTCGAAATGGCTTAGGGGCACGTGATTTAGTACCAGTAGTCAATTTATTTTCTAAAATCACTACAAATGAAAATGGTCAATTAACCTTTCAAAAAAGTCATTGTCCTAAAGGTGCAAGAGTGACCTTAAGAACGGAGATGGATCTTTTAGTTGTCCTCTCCAATACACCTAATCCTCTAGATCCAAAGACAGAGTTTCCGGCTGTGCCTGTCCAAATGGAGGTTTCCTCTTCTCCCCAAGTAGAAGAGAATGACATATGTGTGAACAATCGTCCCGAAAATCGACGTGCATTTGAAAATACTTGGGCTTATTACGATTTATACTGAATACTTTTTTCGAAGAAGGAGGGTCAAACAATGCCTGTTCTAACGAAAGTGGAAAGTCCCCGAGACACGAAGGATGCGATATATAGTGAAACCATTTTGGCTGGGAAAGGATTTATGCAAAAGCTTCTACCCGGACAAGTAATAAGAATTGAAGACATAGAAGGAAACCAATCAGTGGATGCTTTGTTTTATGATGCGGACAATCCAGACGATCACTATAGCACCGTTTTAACCATTGCTGAGCAGGAGAATATGTACCTTAAGACCGGTTCGACCCTACTTGCGGAATCAGGTAAAGAACTCGTCACTATTGTTGCAGATACAGTTGGTTGCCATGATGCTTGGTTTAGTTTTTGTTCTGCCCAAAGCAATACGGTCCGCTATGGACATGACAAGATTGATATGCATAACTGTCGTGATACCTTTTTGCTTTTGATGGAAGAAAATCAAGCGGGATATACAAAAAGAGATCTACCGCCAAGCGTTAACTTCTTTTGTATTGTACCTTTTACTCAGGATGGTGCCATTGAATTCGTTGATGGTATTTCTGCACCTGGAAGCTATGTTGAGCTAAAAGCGAAATGTAACACAATGGTCCTTCTTAGCAACTGCTCCCAGCTGAACAACCCATGCAATGACTACAATCCTACACCTATTAAAGTCTATATCTGGGAATCGTAGAATGTGAGTTTACTTAAATGGCTTTTTAACGGAAATGTAATTCATTAAAGGGAGGAATTATTCTGGAGAAATATATTGATCTAAACTGCGATATGGGAGAAAGCTTTGGCCTGTATAAGTATGGTGCTGATGAGGAGCTCATGCCATTAATAAGCTCGGCTAATATTGCGTGTGGTTTTCATGCGGGGGACCCACATGTCATGCGCGAGTCTGTCGAGTTGGCCGTTCAATATGGTGTAAGGGTGGTAGCGCATGTAGGATTACCCGATAGATTAGGCTTTGGTCGTCGTGAAATGAAAGTTAAGCCACAAGAGATCTACGATTATACTCTTTATCAGCTCGGAGCTCTTACTAGTTTCTTGCAAAAGAGTCATACATCATTGTCTCATATTAAACCGCATGGTGCTCTTTATATGATGACAGCTGAAAAAAGAGAGCTAGCGGAAGTAACGGTGGAAGCCGTTTTGGACTTCAATCGTGAAATTGAGATCTATACATTACCAAATTCAGAGCTTTATCATGCGGCAAAGGAAGCAAAATTAAAGGTAGTGAGCGAATATTTTGCTGATCGACCGTATGTGAATAATTATGTGAAAATGTTCGGCTGGACATTAGAGGAAATTGGACAGCCAAACACAATGGCCAAAAGAGCTTTGCAGTTGTTGGAGGAAAGCCCTGTTGAAACGATTTGTGTGCATAGTGATACGCCTAATGCACCAGCAATTATGAGATCGGTTCGAGAAGCCTTATTAGAAAAGGGCTGGCAAATAGGAAGGAAATCGTTAATAGTTAAGTAAGTTGAAAATTCCTTCTATATGAAGATAATAAAGAAATAACAAGCACCAAAGTATAATCGCTAATATGAGAAGTGAGTGTTTTAATAGTTTCTTCATAATATTAGTTTGGAAAGTAATGTTAGAAATATTCCAAACTACATGAGAATTTTTTACTGTTACCAACTAGCATATGAAAAGGTGTCAGACATAGATTCTGACACCTTTTTGATTCTCTATTTTTTCACTTGTCTAAATACCCATTAAATCATTTCTTTCTTTTCATACGCAGGTACCCATGAAGCATGGTTATATCCCTTCTCTGTTGGATATTCTGTATAAATTGGATTCCCACCAGCATTTTTAATCGCTGCGATAATGTTTTGTGAATAAGATACTGGAATGACAACATCATCTACGGCATGAAATGCCCAAATAGGTTTATTTACAAGCTGTGAGGCTTGAGTCGGATCTCCACCACCAGCAATTGGTACCATGGCAGCAAATAGGTCAGGATATCTTATATTTAGATTGAAAGTACCAAATCCACCTTGAGACAATCCAGTAGAGTATAGTCGTTTGCTATCAATATTATATTCACTTCTAACCTTTTGAAGAATGTCGTAGGCAGTACCTAAGTCTTGAGAGAACTCGAACACTCTGCTTAGATTAATATTATTATTTGTGTCTCTAGTGATTCCAAACCCACCATCGTGTACATTACGGGCTTGAGGGGCAAGGACAAAAGCTTGATGCTTTGCTTGATTTTCAGGAGCTGCCCAAATTACCGCACCATCATTGGCTAAAATTTGTTTTTCGTTATCATTGCCTCGCTCTCCTCCTCCATGCAGGAACAGGACTAGCGGGTACGAATTTGATGGATCGTAATTTTCAGGTACATAAAGGCGATAAGGCATGTTATTGTAGGTGAAACTTAGGAACTTTGAAGCGATATCTTCTTTGGTTGTGAATGTATAAGTGAACGTGGATACCTTACTTTTTGCACCATTACTAACTTCGTTTGCAATACTATTGTTCTTAACTTCTATTAACATAGTAAAATACAAGGCTAATCATAGAATATAAGCGCTTTCATAAAAAGATAGCCTTTTTCCTTTTTTCTTAGGAAAAAGTTTGCGAATCCTATTAAAACAGGAAAGAGCTACATTTTCATGCAGCTCCTTTATAAAAAAGGGTTCTATTCTCCTGGTAGTTAAGACTCAATTTTTTTCACTCCATACCCGACGATCCAAATGATGCAACCGCATAAAAGGGAGATCCACCAAGAAAGGGAAAAGGAAGGTCCAACCTCTGGCATAAGTTTACTAACAGCAATGATTATACCCATTGATACACTCCCATAAATTCCTGCTTTTATCATATCCTTTTTATTATTCTGCTTTTCAAGGAAGAGTGAGTCCTTAATAATTTTAAAAATATACCAAACTCCAAAGGAAATACTAGCTAAAATTACGCAAATAACAATGATAGAGGTAAGCGGATATACCGTTGTGGTTATTTCTTTGAATTGGGACCCTATAAGAATAACGATAGAACGTATGATTAACATATAACTTATGATATTTAATGCAAGACCACTTATGAATGGAAGTGCTTGACGCTTTTTTTCCTTAGGAAGGTTCTCGATGATCTCATCAGCGTACTGCTTAGGATTTAGACCAAAGATATCTTTGGCTGTTTTACCTTCGTTTTGAGCCTCTAATAAATGATCGAGCATTTCCATTAACACTTCCTCCGACTGTTGCTCCGAAAGGGTTAACTGCAGTCGAATGTATACCAGCATGTCACTATAATATTTTTCGTTCTCTTTGGTTAATCTGTCGCGCTTTCGATTATTTTCTTCAATCAGTTGCTTTGCTTTCATGATTATTCCTCCTTTGAAATAAAGAATGAACGGGAAGAAAAACCTGCTCCCACTCTAATGCGATAGTTTCTAGCGTCTCTTTTCCAGCATCTGTTAGATAATAATACTTTCGATTTGGTCCGGATTCAGACGGCTTCATTTCTCCCCGAATGAGACTGTTTTTTTGAAGTCGAAGAAGAACAGGATAGATGGTTCCTTCACTCACATCACTTAAACCAATGTCTTGGAGCTTTTTGGAAAGTTCATAACCATAAACAGCTTCCTTCTCGATTACCGCTAAAACGCAGCCATCCATAATCCCTTTTAATAACTGACTTCGAAAAGACATAAAGCATACCCACTTCCTGGTACTTTGCATAACAAGGTAGCTAATGAAAAAATAACTACTTTGTTATACATGGTAGTTATTTTTATTGTAAGTAATTGGTTATTATTTGTCAATATGGAAAAAAACCTTGCTGTTTTTAGGTTATATTTACATGTATAGATTCTTGTTTTTACGGAGACATTTTGGCAGTATAAGAGAGGATTATAACTAGTTTGATCGGAGGAAATGAAATGGCTAATTTGCCAAATTGTCCAAAGTGCCAATCGGAATACACATACGAAGATGGTCCATTATATATATGCCCAGAGTGTGGACATGAATGGACTGCAGAAAGTGAAATAAGTGAAGAGCAAAAGGTAGTGAAGGATGCAAATGGGAATGTACTAAACGACGGTGACACTGTTTCCGTTATTAAGGATTTAAAAGTAAAGGGCTCGTCATCAGTGATTAAGATCGGTACGAAGGTGAAAAATATTCGTCTTGTTGAAGGCGATCATGATATTGATTGTAAAATTGATGGATTTGGTGCCATGCAGTTAAAATCAGAATTTGTAAAGAAAGTATAGCATAAGAATGGATTGATTAAAGCCGTATAATACATATTTGTGGTATTTACTGGATATATAAGGATATACTAGTAGTAAGGGAACATCCATATGGTCTTCTAGTTCTCATTTGTAGAAGGCAAGAGACCCTTAGGAAGGATGGCCAAAAATGACAGTAATCGGTTACCAAGCTCAAGTAGCAGATGGAATTAGAAAAAAAGGAATCAAAAGAATGAACTCCTTTTTTAAAACACCTGAAGAAGCAGTAGAAGAGGCTTTTTCTTTAAAGGAAAAGTTGGATTCAAGATACAAAAATAAAATCAAGTGGGATTATAATAAGAAAATTACAGGTACACTTGAAAAAATGAAGATACTTAAGGGGTATTTAGATGGAGATGAAGATTCTAGTGCTTTTTATCTTCAGATCACTACCTCAGAGATTCAGAGAAATTTAATATTAGCTTCTCCTAGTAAGCCCAAAAAGTTTACTGCGAATGACAAAAAAGTGATGACTAAAGTAGCTAAAATATTTGTATAATTTTTTTCCTATGTGGTTGGAGAATATATGTAATTAATACTTATCATTGTTTTATTGCTCATAACCTGTTATTCTTAGAAAGAATTATTTTTGTTCGGTCTGTAAGGAAAAAATAGTGAAAGCTTTTTCGCCTTTGATTTCTCATTGAGCAATGATAGTATTATATTGTGGAGTATTCCACGCAGGAGGAAACAACATGCAACAAGGTACAGTAAAATGGTTTAATGCAGAAAAAGGCTTCGGTTTTATCGAGATTCAAGGTGGAGAAGATGTATTTGTTCACTTCTCAGCGATTCAAGGTGAAGGATTTAAATCTTTAGACGAAGGTCAAAAGGTTACTTTTGATACTGAGCAAGGTCAACGTGGACTTCAAGCTACTAACGTAAAAAAAGCATAAATATCATATAAGAAGAAACAGATGGTAAACTAACCATCTGTTTTTTTATATCTTTAATATAAATAAGTAGTGCTAAAACCTTTATGGTTTCAGCACCACTTTTATTATTCATACACTTTAAATGTATTAACCATTGCTTGAAGGTCTTCAGCCATTTTTGCTAACGAGTGTGCGGAAGCTGTGATTTCTTCCATCGAAGCAAGTTGTTCCTCAGCTCCAGCAGCCACCGTTTGGGAACCTGATGAAGATTCTTCGGTTTTCATAGAGATATCAAATATACCCATGGCAACCTGCTCCACGCTTGAAGATAACTGCTTAACAGCGGCAGAAACTTCAACCGATTGTCTTGATACGTCCGCTGCAGAATGAAGAATTTTCTCAAAAGATTTACCAGTATCATTAATTAGTACAAGACCAGTTTGTACTTCCGTTGTACATTTATCCATTGATACAACTGCATTGGAGGTACTGCTTTGGATATCATGTATTAAATGTGTAATTTGTTCAGCAGAACGTCGAGATTCCTCAGCTAATTTTCTTACTTCATCAGCCACCACAGCGAAGCCTTTTCCATGTTCCCCAGCTCTCGCAGCTTCAATAGCTGCATTTAAAGCAAGTAAGTTTGTTTGGTCTGATATTCCGGAGATAACAGCTAAGATTTTCTCTATCTCAGAAGAACGTTCTCCTAAGTCCTTAATAATACCAGATGACGTTTGTACGGTTTCGTTGATAGATCCCATTTGATCTATGGTTTTTTTAAGTGCGATATTTCCTTTTTCTGATTCTTCGGTTGTTACATTTGAATGATCAGAAACTTGCGTAATCGAATCCGCAATATTTGTAATGCCAATTGCCATTTGCTGTGTTGACACAGATACAACTTCTGTACCCTTTACAGATGCTTCACCGTTAGCTGCCATAATAGAACTAGCTTCAGCAATTTGTTCTGCGGCTTTATTGGTTTGTTCAGCACTAGCCATTAGCTGCTCAGAAGAAGCGGCAACTTGGTCTGACGATTCACGAACCATCATAATTAGTGATTTAATTTGGGCGATCATTTCATTAAATGATTTTGAAAGGGACCCTATCTCATCTCTTGAATCATAGTCGCTTTGTACGGTTAAATCTCCATTTTTCGCTTTCTGCATTAAGTATTCCATTTTACGAACAGGTCCGTAAATCAATTTTGAAATTATCCAACTGATTGCAGCAAAGATAATTAAAGCAACAGCTATAAATAGAATCATAGTAAGCGAAGAGGTTTCTATAAAATCTTTATTCTCCTCATTTACGTTCTTTGCTTCTGTACCGTTAATTTCTATTAATTTTGTATAATGCTGGTTAATCTCATCTAAAATCGGTCCAGTTTCTTTTTCGTATATTTCATAGGCATCAAAATTTTGGTTCTTTAAAGTTAGTGTCACTATTTTCTCTTTAGATTCTTGAAGGTTTTGTGCTAAGTCATTAACCTTTGAAATAAGTTCATTCTCTTCTTTATTCGTTGTTTGATACGTTTCTCTAATTTCACGATTCATTTGGAGTGTTGCTTCCATATCGTCTATTAGTTCGTTTTTATGGCTTGTATCCCTGGAGGCCATAAGTTCTACTAGGTTGGTCTGTACGTCCTGAGAATTGGTTTTTAATAAGCTAACAGTTTGAATCGGTTGAAGCTTCATCTCGTATAAATCTGTAAGTTTATTCCCCATACTAGCAAGTTGGAAAACCCCCATTCCTCCTACTGTTAAAAGGCTTACAAAAGTTATTGCAGATAATAAAAGCATTTTTTGTACTATTTTTAAATTCTTAATCCATTTCATCGACGGTTGCTCCTTTTGTAGTTTAATATTTTTCGATGAATTATATATTCTCATTTGTTATCGGCATTTAGTCACAATTAGTTAATACTTTTATACTAGAACTTTTGTCCAAAAAGTTAATAAAATAAAAAAGCCTCAGAAAACTGAGACTTTTAGACTAAAGATAAACTCGAGGGATTTCGAGTTCCCTATGGTCTTTTTAAATTTTAAACATAGATAGAACATCAATGTGGTTAGATTTCCACTCCGGGTGGCGCTTTCCGCGGGCGGGGCCGAGCCGCTTCCCTCGCTACGCTCAGTCCAGGGTCTCGACTGTCCCGCTTTTCCCGCAGGAGTCGCCACCCTCCGCTCCAATCAATTTATTACACTTAGTCAACCATTTTTATCTAAAGGTAACTAACCATGATGACCAATAATTAGTTTAATGAAAGAGAACAATTAGAAATTGCTAGAGATTGATTAATTAGTTCACAAGATTATTTAGATAACCTTGCACTCTTTTATCAAAAAGGTTTTCATATCTGTAATCTCCATTTTGGAAGTTTTCTAGGTGATTTTGATCCTGTATCTATAAAAATGGCAAACGATCAAGCTAGAGACAGCTATTGATTTCTCATACATCTATCTACCCGTTGGTGAAAGACCTTTATTGGGATTAGGACGTTCAAGTATTAATCCAGTCGTTTTATTTAGTTTAGACAACACATATTTGGGAGGTTTACTTAGAAGAGGTAGAACATCTACGGCACACTCATGAAGTGAAACAAATATAAGCATGGTATGCGTTGGACAACCTTACGCGGTCTTAAAAAATTGTCATGCAGGCGTTGCTTACTTTTGCTTCTATGAATTTTAAGAAACTGGCTACATGGACTGTGCTAGGTACTTGACGATGACTCTAAAAGTGTAATTTCATAGGTTTAAAGTCAAAGTTTTAAGAGTAAATCTGCTGATTGGAGCGGAGGGTGCTTGACTCCTGGGGGATCAGCGGGACAGGTGAGACCCCACAGGAGCTTCAGCGACGAGGAGGCTCACCGCCCGCCCCCCGGAAAGCAAGCGCCCGGAGCGGAAATCAGCCTTTTTCCCACCATTCCCAAACAAAAAAAGACAAAAGGCAGCAGAGAACTTCTCACTACCTTTTGTAATCAATCTGAAAGCCTCAGAAAACTGAGGCTTTCGTTTTATTTCTCTTCATTAAACCATAGTGGATCTTGGTTATCTTCTTCACCATTGTAGTTTATTAACACTTCTTCTCCAGCTTTTATATCTTTATAAGCATAAAAGTCAAAGGTATGATTTGGAAAGTTAATTTCATATGTTGCATTTGGCTCATACGAATGGTTGAACAGCATACCGTATCCAAGTAGGAGGGCGGAATGATTGATTCCATACTCGAAAGCATAGTCCGCGAGAAGAGTTTTTTCGATATGTTCGTGCTGGTCATTCGGATAAGGAATAACAGGTGCCTCATGGATTAGTTCACCTTTTTTAATATCTCTTGTTGCAAATACGCCTCTATTGAGTTCTCCATCACTGAGTGTAGAAGTTCTTATCTCAATCACAGTTGTCACCTTCGCCTTCGTTTTTGTCTTTCATCTGATTGTATCAGTGTTGTCTGTAAAAAGGAACCTTATCGCTCTATTTGCCCATACGTATGTCCACTTGGATGCATACAGTAAAGGAGTAGGACAAATATGTAAGGAAAGAGGTAAGATATATATGACTAATAATCGAAATGTATACGGCGGTGGACATCATCATGGAGGACATCATCATGGAGGACACCATCATGGAGGACATCACCACGGTGGACACCATCATGGAGGGCATCACCATGGAGGACATCATCATGGAGGGCATCACCACGGTGGACATCATCACGGAGGTTACTATGGAGGAGGCTACGGTGCCGCTCCATTAGCTGTGGGTCTTCTTGGTGGACTTGCAGCAGGAGCTTTAACTCAAGGAGCGGGTTATGGTTATGGCTATGGCTATCCAGCAGCCACTCCTTATCCAACATATAATCCATATGGTGGTTATCCGTACTATTAATAAAGGAAAGCGGCTGTTCATTAAACAGTCGCTTTATTCGTGTTATAAAAAGGCTGTTTTCGTAAAGTTTGTGGTTTTGGAAAAATCCTTGAAGCCGGATTTTTCCCGTATTATTCTGGGTTTATTGGTCTATTTTGAGAGTAGCTCTTTTCTAAGGATGCTAAAATCCAGATTGGCTGTTGAACATATAGTTTTTATTTCAAAAAAAGTGTGTAGATAGCAACAATGTTTTAGAAAAGAGCCTATAAAAAATACAACTGTACTATTAAAAAGACATTTCTTCTGCAATTAACGATATAAATTACAAAAAGTAAACTAAGGAGAAGTTGAGTACAATTTTGTAATTGTACTATGACATCATTTGTTCCCAATCACAACACGAAATGTAAGCGTTTTAATATATATTTATTACAGGAGGCATAGTAGATGATGATTGAGAAACGTCCAGCACTTTTAATGAAGCATCTTCTCAAGGTGAAAAAAACTACAATCATGCAGATAATAGATAAAACCCATTTAACTAAAAGGCAAGTATCCTATGATTTGGAAAAAATCAATCATTGGTTAAAAACTAGAGAACTTCCTTCTATTCCTTATAAGGGAACAAAATACATCGTTATTCCAGAAAAAGTGGTGGAGTATTTTTATCACCATCGTATGGATGACTCAGACCAAGACTTTATATTTTCAGAGAACGAGCGATTAAGTTTTATATATTTATACCTTTTTATTAGGGAAGAACCTATATCATCCGTCCATTTAACGCAGCTATTACAAGTTAGCAAGAATACAGTCATCTCTGACGTGAAAAAAGCAAATGAAGTGAATGCACCATTTCTTGTAGAAATCCGTTATTCCAGACAAATTGGCTATCATCTTCATGGAAATGAATTAGATAAAAGAGTGTTGGTTCAACATCATTTGTCTCAGCTAACCGATTTACCCTATTTTCATAAGCTCATGGTTTTATTACTAGGTAACAAAGAGCAGATTCACATAGATTATATTATGGGTAATCTTAATGAAATACAAAAGCAATTTCACCTCCAATTTGTTGAGGATCGCTTGAATCAATTTGCTTATTTCTTAGTTTTATATTTTTATCGCTTAAAAGAAAAGAAGTTCGTCCGTTATCATCAAGATGAAATAGAATTGATAAAAAAAGATTCAATGTGGGATGTAGCTCGAACATTATATAAATATCTCCAAATTGAGGAATTGGAAACAGAAGTCTGTTTTATGACGATTCAATTTCTTGGGTTATCGTTAGGAAATCCACAAAGTTTAGAAAGTGATAGAGACATACTGTTTAAACTTTGTGAGCAGCTCGTGTTTAACTTTGAATCGAAAACAGCCATTGCTTTTGAGAAGAAAAACGAAGCGATTCAAACCTTGTACCAGCATTTTAAGCCTGCATATTTCCGAATGAAGTATCGAATTCCTATAGCCAATCCCCTTCTAGAACAAATCAAAACCGAACATAAAGAATTGTATACGATTGTAAGTGAGTTACTACTACCTATTGAATCTCTACTTAGCATCACGATTCCGGAAGAGGAAATTGGATATATAACGATCCACTTTGGAGCTCTATTAAAAAGTCCCAAGAAACCTGTCCCTAAAAAGAAACGAGCAATCGTTGTATGTCCAAGTGGAATAAGTTCCTCCCTTATGGTCAAACACCTGTTAGAATCATTATTTTCCGAAATTTCAGTCGAAAAAACTATTTCGTTACAGCAGTTCTCTATTGAAAATCTCGAGCAATATGATTTGTTATTTTCCACAGTAGAGATAGAGTCAAAGATTCCTTGCTTCTATGTAAAGCCGATTATGACTCCTAATGAAAAAAACATTCTAGTAAATGAAGTATACCAATGCTTATTTGGGATTCAATATAAGGATATTTCTATTAAAGAATTAATCAAAACAATTGGTCAATATGCAAATGTATATGATGAAACAGGACTGAAAAAAGCATTAAGTCAATTGACTTTTCATAAAAGAGTGGAAGTAAAGAGGGAGGAAAAACCTGTGTTAAGTGATTTATTAAAGGAAGAAACCATCCAAATAATGGATCAGCTTTCAAGTTGGGAAGAGGCTGTCACAGTAGCAGCTAAACCATTAGTCATGAATGGGGTAATCGAATCAACCTATATTGATTCAATGATCGATAATATAAAAACACTTGGACCATATGTAGTCATTGGCCCAGAGGTAGCTATTCCTCATGCAAGACCTGAGTCAGGCGTTAATAAAGTGGGAATGAGCTTTTTAAAGTTAAAGACTCCTGTCTACTTTCTAGAAAATGAAAATTATCCAGTCAGGCTGTTGTTTTGTATAGCAGCAATTGATAATACTACCCATTTAAAGGCGCTTTCGCAGTTAACCAAGCTTCTTAGTAATAGTAAAAATATCACTAGTATTGCATTAATTTAATTTCAATATTAAAAAGACTCATAATCTTCACTAATTTTGTTTTGTGCAAAGAAAAAGTCCTTTATAATGGATAAAGCTAGGTGGTAACCCGTCCAAATCCACTAATAAAGGACATCTCTCATGGACAAGATTACACGAAAAAATTCATTTGGACAATGGTTTTCACCAATCAATTCTCAATTATTTGAGGAACAAGTGAAAACATTGAAATTAGACTTCTATACGAAGAAATTAACGACTGAATCATTTCTGAAATTACTGCTTTTTGCCCAGCTACAGGAAGTTGAGAGTCTTCATGCACTAAGTGACTGTCTTTTCGATGACAAGCTCCAAAAGGCAATCGACCTTGATTCTATTAGTATTTCTCAGTTATCACGACGATTAAATGGGCTGAACCCCGACCTTTTCCAAAGGCTGTTTCTCGATTTAGTATCACAAATTCATGCCAAAACGCATTATACGAAGCTTGTGATGCCCTTAAAAATTATCGATTCAAGCACCTTACCACTGAATTTAACAAACCATAAATGGGCAAAGTTCCGTAAAACCAAGGCAGGAGTAAAATTGCATCTACGTCTTGTATTTATGGAAAAAGGCACTTCGTACCCAGAAAAAGTCGTTATGACAACGGCAAAAGAACATGACCGTGGTCAGCTTGAAATCATGGTAGATGATAAAGAATGCATGTATGTTTTTGACCGTGGTTACTTGGATTATGAGCGTTTTGACCGAATGACCGATGAAGGCTACTTTTTCCTTTCAAGGCTACGGAAAAACGCGGTAATCCGGGAAGTTTACAACTTTAAGCTACCCGAAAATACACCTGTTTTATCAGACCAAATGGTCTTAATAGGTACCACACAAAACCGTGCTGAAAATTATTTTCGCCTGATAAAGGTCTTGGATTCCAAGGGAAATGAACTCCATTTAGTCACCAATCGTTTTGATTTAAGTGCCGAAGAAATTTCAGACATGTACAAATCACGCTGGGCAATTGAACTGTTCTTTAAATGGATCAAACAACATCTCAGCATTAAGAAGTTTTACGGTCAGAGCGAGTGGGCAATTCAAAATCAAGTGTTTATCGCACTTATTGTTTTTTGCCTCCATGTTCTCGTACAAATCGAAACAAAAAGTAAGAGAAAAACCTTACAAATTAGTCGTTATTTAAGGGCTGCATTGTGGAAACCAGCGAATATCTGGCTTCGGAAAATTGAAGGAAAAGCCATCCCTTAATAAGCAAATTGCCGTCGTCACATTTGTCTAATTGTAAATAAATTTCCAAATGGATGGAGCCACCTTTAACTGGGTATTTCCTTTTTTGGCTCTAAATTAGAAGAATGATTAAACTGAAAATTGGAACAATATTTACGCAACACTAGTGTAAAAATATAGATTTATTAAAAGAGGTCGATTCGATGGACAGCATTCTTGAGATGTTTAAACAGTATTCTATGATTTCGTGAGCAATAATTTATATATATATAGGATTTTTTAAAAATTTAGGAGGGGTTAATATGAAGATTTTAGCGGTCTGTGGTTCAGGGTTAGGTAGCAGTTTTATGTTAGAAATGAATGTTCAACAAATCTTATCAGAGCTTGGGG
This sequence comes from Robertmurraya sp. FSL R5-0851, assembly GCF_038002965.1. Taxonomy (NCBI): domain Bacteria; kingdom Bacillati; phylum Bacillota; class Bacilli; order Caryophanales; family Bacillaceae; genus Robertmurraya; species Robertmurraya sp. FSL R5-0851. The sequence continues at coordinate 955,079 of NZ_JBBOOE010000001.1, forward strand.
TAAGCGGAATTGAAGTGGAACATTCTGATTTAAGTTCTGCTACACCTGATGCAGCAGATTTATTCATCGCAGCAAAAGATATTGCCGAAGGAATGGGGCACTTAGGAGAGGTTATCGTCATAGAGAGCATTATCGATCTAGATGGACTTCGGTCAAAGCTAAAAGAAGTGCTTGAACAGAAAGGAATACTCTAATCTATTTGAACAAATGAATGAGATTAAAAGGAGGCCTATAACATGGGTGAGAGATTACTAAAGTTAGTGATGGATATTTTGAGTACGCCTGCTGTGTTAGTTGCGTTAATATCGCTCGTTGGATTATTAATCTTAAAAAAGCCTGCTAGTGATATTATTAAAGGCACGGTCAAGACCTTCCTTGGTTTCATTGTTATTTCTGCCGGTGCTGGTGTAATCGTTGGCTCCCTTGATCCTTTTGGAAAGATGTTTCAGGAAGCATTTAATGTAAATGGTGTGGTTCCCAATAATGAGGCGATCGTTGCCATGGCATTAACGGAATACGGTGGTGTAACTGCATTTATCATGTTCTTTGGAATGTTGGCTAACATCTTAATTGCACGATTCACAAGGTTAAAATACATTTTTTTAACCGGGCATCATACGTTGTATATGGCATGTATGCTTGCAGTCATCCTTGTTGTCTCAGGATTAGAAGGAATTCCTCTTATTATTGTTGGTTCTCTAGCATTAGGGTTAACTATGGCAGCCTTTCCTGCGATTTGTCAGCCGTTCATGAGAAAGATTATTGGGAATGATAGTGTAGGTTTTGGCCATTTTTCAAGCTTAGGTTATGTTCTATCAGGTCTTGTCGGAAAAGTGGTAGGGAAGGGTTCTCGTTCAACAGAGGAAATCAAATTTCCAAAAGGCCTTGGTTTTTTGCGAGATAGTTCAGTAACGATTGCGTTAACGATGACCATTCTTTATGTCGTTATAGCGCTATTTGCAGGTCCAGCTTATGTAGAAGGAGAGCTTAGCGGTGGTACTCATTATCTAGTTTTCTCCCTTATTCAAGCAGTTACTTTTGCAGCTGGGGTATTTGTTATTTTATCAGGTGTTCGCCTTGTTTTGGCTGAAATTGTACCCGCTTTCAAAGGGATTTCTACAAAAATTGTACCAGATTCAAAACCGGCGCTCGATTGTCCAATTGTATTTCCATACGCACCGAATGCTGTATTAATAGGTTTCTTTTGTAGTTTCCTAGGCGGAATCGTTGGAATGATGTTCCTGGGCATGGCTGGAGCCGTTATTATCCTACCTGGTGTGGTTCCACATTTCTTTACTGGTGCCACAGCTGGAGTGTTTGGAAATGCGACTGGTGGAGTAAGAGGTGCCACTATAGGTTCTTTTGCTAATGGTTTGTTAATTACTTTCTTACCTGTCTTCTTAATGCCGGTACTTGGAGATCTAGGTTTTGCTAGTACGACATTCTCTGATGCGGACTTTGCAGCATCGGGAATTATTCTTGGTAATGTTGCAAACTCATTTGGAGCTACTGGTGTGACGGTTACTGTAGTAGGACTCGTGTTACTAGCAGTAGTATACGGATTCTTGAAAAAAGACAAGAATAAAACACAACAAATCCAGGCCTAAATAATGAAACCCTTCAAAGGGCCGTTCGCTTTATGAGAACTCTCCCTGGAAGGGTTTCTTATTTTATAAGATTAAGAGAAAGCGGAGGATGCTATATGAGTATTGAGTTAGAGAAGGTGGAACAGTTTCGGGATGAGATCCGATTAAAGACGCTAAAAGAGCTCTATCATCTGGGTTTTGGTCATTATGGGGGAAGCTTATCCATCATTGAAACCTTAGCGGTGTTGTATGGTGGAGTCATGAAGATAGATCCGAAAAATCCTAATTGGGAAGAGCGAGACTATTTCATTTTATCGAAAGGACATGGGGGACCAGGTCTTTATGCGACCCTAGCGGTAAAAGGGTATTTTCCTGAGGAGGTACTATATACTCTCAATAACAATGGAACGACACTTCCTTCCCATCCGGATCGGAATTTAACACCAGGCGTTGATATGACAACTGGATCTTTAGGGCAAGGGATATCTGCGGCTGTTGGAGTGGCTCTCTCACATAAGCTTTCAAAGAGAGAAAACTATACTTTTTGTATTGTGGGAGATGGTGAATTAAATGAAGGACAATGCTGGGAGGCCTTTCAATTTGCAGCCCATCATAAGTTAAATCAGCTTTTTGTCTTCATTGATGATAATAAGAAGCAACTCGATGGGTTAACTAAGGATATTATTAATCCATTTGACTTTGAAGAGAAGTTCAAAGCGTTTGGTTTCTATTCACTGAAAGTAGACGGTAGTTCATTAGGACAAATTTATGATGCTATTAAAAAAGGAAAAGAGCAAACAGAACGTCCAGTGGCCATTATTTTAGATACGACTAAAGGTCAAGGTGTTCCATACTTAGAACAAAAGGTTGATAACCATCATATCCGTCCTAGCCAAGCAGATGAAGAAGCAATTTTACAAGCGATTGATGACTTGGAACACAGACTTGGAAAGGGGGTGCCAAGATGATTCATACATCTACCTACAAGTTAGAAAATATGGAAATGCGTCAAATGTATGCAAACACTCTCCTAGAACTTGCGAAGGCGAATCCCAATGTTGTGGCATTGGAAGCAGATTTAATGAGTGCCATTTCAACAAATAAAATTATAAAAGAGATTCCAGACCAATTAATAAACTGTGGCATAATGGAAGCCAATATGATTGGTGTCGCTTCCGGTTTATCTCTCACTGGGAAAATTCCTTTCGTCCATACGTTTGGACAGTTTGCTACACGTCGTGCCTTTGATCAATTATTTATATCCGGTGCTTACGCAAAAACGAATATTAAAATTCTAGGATCTGACGCGGGTGTATCGGCTGAACATAATGGTGGAACGCATATGGCTTTTGAGGATCTAGGACTAGTTCGTCTTATTCCTAATGCGAAAGTGTATGAGGTGAGCGATTCTACCATGTTAGGTTACTTGCTTCGAAAGATTGAGAAGGAATATGGAATTCATTATATCCGGACTATTCGAAAAAACAGTGTGAAGCTATATGATGAAAGAGAAGTTTTTGAGACCGGGAAAGGGAAAGTATTAAGAGAGGGCGGAGATGTCACAATTATTGCTAGTGGTATCATGGTGGCAGAATCGCTGAAGGCAGCAGATCTCCTTAAAGAGCAGGGAGTTGAAGCCACGGTGATTGATATGTTCTCTATAAAACCAATCGATAAAGAGTTAATCGTAAAATATGCAACGAAAACAAAAGCGGTGGTTACAGCAGAAAATCATAATGTAATCGGAGGGTTAGGTAGTGCTGTGGCTGAGGTGTTAAGTGAGCATTGTCCCACGAGAATGAGGCGTATCGGGGTAAAAGAACAATTTGGCCAGGTTGGCAAAATTGATTATTTAATGGAGTTCTATAAATTGACAGCCACAGATATTGCAGAGGAAGCTAGAGAATTATCATTAGATAAATAATGGAACGTGGCACCCTTGTTAGTTATTGGTCAAGTAACATTCTCATATATTGGGAAAAAAGAGAGGTGAATGCTTTGGCCAAGAACTTTCGTCAAGAAGCACTATTTGAATTGAATTTCTGGTTACAGGTACTTGGAGACCATGCTCGATTTATCCAGGATTCTTTAGCACCATCGGAAACACAATACATCAGTCAAGCGGAAAACTTCATAACGTTATTTGATCAGCTATTAACGATCTCACGTAGACAGCCTGCAGGAGAGGAGCTTATGCAGCTGCTACATAGAGCGAATAAAGCGGGGACAGAAATCAGAGAACTGAAACTCACTCTAGTACGAGAGCATTTGGTGGGCGAAGTGAAAATGACTTTACCACCATCTTTTCTAAGTCATATGGTCAATGAGCTAGAAGAGGCATTAAGAGTATTTTCATTTTTCCTTAAAGGAGAAATTCCTCCAATTGTTCATCCGTTACATCATGATTTATTGTGGCTATTAGATGCGGCAGGGCATGCGGGGGCCATAGATGTTAATTTAGATCGAGTGGAAAAGAAGCTCAAAGAGAGAGGGCGAGAGTTCACAAAGGAATGGGAGGATTTTTATATAAAGGCTGTCGAGATGGCGGGGTACTTGCGTGCGAATGTGTATTCTTTCCCCGCTTTAAGTCGTTTCCATAAAGAAATTGAGTTAGAAATGGAAATCTTCAAAAGCTTTTTAAGAGAAATAGAAGAAATGGAGTTAAACAAAGAAATACTAGGAGTATTATCGCCCCTTATGGCGGATCATATGGCTCGTGAGGAATGCTATTATTTAATGAAGCTAGCTGAGACAACAGAGGTGGAGGACCCCAACTGCGATCCAACCAAACCAAGGACAACAAGTTAGGATGATTGAATTCAAAGTCTCTAGTCTTTGACTGGGGGCTATTTTTAGTTCTCATAAAATTATATTTTTAAAATAATGAGTGCGCTTTCATGATGTATAATGGAAATATTCAAAAAACTGACAAAATGGAGCTGGCTCATGGAACTATTATTCGTTGTATTATCAGCTTTATCTGTGATCGGAGTAGGGTATATTGGTCAAAGGACCATTGGATTTGATCGGAAGGCGATTTCTGCCATGGCCTTATATTTAATGCAGCCTTTTTTGGCATTTCGGACCTTCTATACGAATGAAATTACAATGGAATATTTGTATATCTTGCTGTTTTGTGTGCTTCTTTGTATTGGGATGATTGTTATTGTACAAATTACAGCAGCCCTAAAAAAATTACCTCGTTCAAGGCACTCAGCCATGGTGCTTTCAGGTGTATTTATGAACAGTGGGAACTATGGTGTTCCTATAATCTTACTTGCTTTTGGTAACGTGGGTGTTGATTATGCGGTTATCATGATGGTTATACAATCCTTCCTTATGAGTACAATTGGGGTGTATTATGCTGGTAAGGGAAGTGAGAGAGGATATTCTGTCAAACAATCGATATTAAATATTATAAAAATGCCAATGATCTATGGATCTGTCTTAGGGATAGGTCTTCAGCTCTTAACCCTGCCAGTGCCAGATATGATCATGAAGCCTATCGATTTGATTGCTGATGCAACCATTCCAACCATTATGCTTGTCTTGGGTATGCAACTCGGAGCCATTACAAAGAAGAATGTTAGTATCGGAGATGTTTCTACAATTATGATCCAACGTATGCTAATTTCCCCTGTCTTGGCTTTACTTTTAGTATGGCTATTACCGATTGAAGGAATGCTGGCCCAAGTTCTTATTGTTCTATCAGCAATGCCCTCAGCAGCGAATACCATGATGCTTTCGCTTGAATTTGGAACAGAGCCAGATCTTGTATCTTATAGTACATTAGTGACGACCTTGTTAAGTATATTATCGGTTCCGGTCATGTTGATGTTGGTGATGTAAAAGGTTAATTTGGTTAATATAGGGAAAAATGAACATAATATAGGACAATATGAAAAAAGGATTGTTTTCATGGAATTCTTTAGAAAGTATAAATTTTTTGGCGGAAGAATTGTTAAAACAGGGATTGCGGTGTTTCTGACTGCTCTTATCTGTGATCTTTTGTCTTGGCCTCCTATGTTTGCCGTTATTACCGCGATTGTAACGATTGAGCCAACTGCATCTCATTCGATTAAAAAGGCGTTCGTCCGGTTTCCGGCTTCTGCACTAGGAGCCGCTTTTTCTGTTTTATTTAATTTTACCTTTGGTGATAGTCCGTTTACGTATATGCTTGTCGCAGTGATGACCATTATCGTGTGTTACAAACTTCGATTGCATGATGGAACACTGGTTGCTGTTTTGACTGGTGTGGCGATGATATCTACGGTTCATGATCATTTTCTAAGTTCGTTTTTTGTTCGCCTTGGAACAACGGGAATTGGACTAACTGTATCAGCGCTTGTGAATTTCCTTGTCATAAAACCGAATTACTCACTGACGATTCAATCAAAACTTCATCGGTATATCATTGAAACAGGCAAATTGATTGAAACACGTGGAAAAGAAATTGTGTATCAGCAGCCGTTACACCAAGACACGAAGGTGAAGTATGAAAGACTTTGGAAGGATATCGAAACAGTAGAAACATTGTGTGAATACCAGAAGCTAGAATGGAAGCTGCATAATTTCGACCGGAAGGACACCAAGGAATTTCATTATGAATATAAGAAGTTAGGTACCTTACGCCAAATCATTTTTCATGTAGCGAATCTTATGGCGATTCCTCCGATCGATGCGCCAATTTGTAAGGAGAAGTCCGTCGAGCTGATGTTTTCTTCCATTAAACATGCCTTGCATGAAAAGGAGTACCGGATGGATGAAGAGCATCATCAAGTGGTGAAGAAGATTCGGTCTATCTTTAAACATTGTGTACAAGAAGATCAGATGAAACAGTCACATATTGCTCTACTGTATGAGCTCCTTTCTATAAACGACCTAATAGAGGAACTACATCAAATACAATTGTTGAAACAAAAACATCAAAAATTAATTCAGTATAAAGGTGTTAAAGCCGAGATGTAAGAAATGCTGGTAGATCAGCAGCATTTTTTATTTTTAAGGGGTGTACTATTTTCAAAAGATACATATTGTGAAAAAGAGGAGCTTAATAAATTGGATGGGGGTGGGGTAATGGGAGTTCCGCCAAAGCATATTGTATCAGCCATCGCTTTCGTAAGGAATGATGATAATGAATTGCTTTTAGTGAAAAGTCCAAGGAGAGGTTGGGAGTTGCCTGGAGGACAGGTTGAAGAAGGAGAGTCCATTAAGGCAGCTGCAATACGTGAAACAAAGGAAGAAAGTGGGATAGATATTGAAATTGTGAAGTTCTGTGGTATTTTTCAAAATGTAAAGCACTCCATTTGCAGTACGTTGTTCATCGGGAAAGTAGTTGGAGGTCAACTGACTAAGTCACCTGAGAGTTTAGAAGTGGGATATTTTCCGATAGAGAAAGCGCTTGAAATGGTCACGTGGAAACACTTTAAGAAGAGAATACAGTATTGTTTAAATGAAGAGGTACATCCATTTTTTGTTGAGGTTTAATTAGTCTTGTCTTCAATCATTCCCAATAAATAGAAAGGAGCTGCCTTGTACATTTAGCAGCTCCTTTCCTTATTTTACAAACGGCTGAATTCTTGGAAACACCTTTAATGCGGTTTCATAAAACACCTGGCTATGATACTCTTCCGGAATTAAGTCCTTAATAAACTGAATATAGGGGGCGATCGGCACTAATGGCCAATCCGTTCCAAATAGAAGTTTGTCATATGAGTCGGCAAAAACTAAGGCATGACGTAAATGATCAAGGAAACGACCTTCGCTTTTTAATGTTAGGTCCTTCTTTGTTCCGACAATTAATCCAGATAAATCTGCAAACACATTTGGATTTTTATAAATGATCTCTGCTCCTGTCAGTGTCCACGGGTCCCCAAAATGAGCCATCATAAAATTCACATCACGGTTGTCAACGGCTACCTCATCTATGGTGAGAGGGTGGGAGTATTTTAGATACCCCCTTTCTGAATACGTATCGCCAGTATGAAAGACAACGGGAAGATGGTACTTTGCCGCCAGTCTATATACAGGTTGATAAACAGGATCATAGGCATAAAACGGATAATAACCAAGATAAATTTTAATTCCAACCGTTTTTGGTTGTACTAACATCTTTTCTAAACGAATAAGGGCCTCCTCGTCTAGGTTGTACGGATTGATTCCGACGCAGGTAAAGATAGAAGGCGGCAATTCCGCAGTTAAATCCAGTCCCATCGGAGTTTGTGTCTCGTAATCTGGAAACCCCATTTTATCTGTTTCTGTCAATCCCATTCCAATACCAAGCACCACTCCTGCTTCCTCGAATTCTTTGAGAATACCTGAAGGTGAATAGTCGACAAATGAAATGGTTTCAGCTGTTTCATGAAATGATTTTATGTTTGATAGATGGATATGAGCATCGATGATTTTCATAAGATTTCATAAGAACTCCTTCTAAAATTGGATATTTCGTAGTTTTTGAACGGCTTCTGTTGATAGTTTCCGCTCATCAAATAGCAAGAAAAGAGGAGCGGTGCCTTTTTCCTCCTTATTTGCGAAGCCTGGTTGGGCTGCAACTAATTGAAAGGCCTCTTTATTCATATAGGCCTCGGTCTCTTCCATGTTCAAACTTGGAATCACATAAAGCTTCTCTTTTTTTGTAGCCGATTCAATATAGGAATCTTCGGGAAGGTACATTGGTAGTTCCTGTTTACCTGCACGATACTCTGAACGGCCACTCTTGATTGTAAGGTTCGGTAAGGCTTCTCCACCGAGGAACAGATCAGTCAACCATTTTTCTCCATCCAGCCATTTCCCACCATCATGCATGACCCGTAAAAATGTTGCTAAAACAGGAACTCCAGGAAGCATTACATAATATTGAACGTACTCGACATTTTTCCATTGTGAATGTTCCTCGAATGTTGTTTGGATGGCCATTCCTCTCCAAGTATTTCCGTTACGGTCACTGATAGTTGTCGGTGATATGTTTGTTTTTTCTTTTAAAAGAGAGAAGGTGGTGATTCCTTCAGGAGACCATTTCATTCCTCCTGCCCATGGGCTCCACCAACTTTTGGCGGTTCTTTCAGGATACTGAGTATCTAACCACTCTAGTCCATTTACTTTTAAGGAATATAAGCCTGGATAAAAATCAGCATTTGCTTTGATCGATAAACAGCCATTTTCAGCAACTATTGATCCATCTGATTCTGTACAAGAGGAAATGTCTCCTTGTGTTGATAATAGTAGATTCTCGAAATTTGTCCGGATTCCTTCTTGTTGAAATTGAGCTGTTAGATGAGAAACAGGGTTATTTAATGAGAGCTGTTGTTCAAAGGTAATTGAGTTTTTCTCTTCCTTAGCCTGAATACGCCAGTTACTGACAGGACCTTGGTCACAAACAACCTCAAGCGTTCCATCCAAGAAACTGTTTCTATAAGTCTTTAACGTGATGGAAGTAGGTGAACTAGATGGCACAATCATTTTATGCACCTCGAGCTGAAGTTCATTGATTATTTCATACGGCTCAAGCAGATGTCTTTTCTCAGCATAAGCCTGAAATTGACTTGCTTCCTGGAATGAATCAAGTGCTACAATGATCTTTTCTGTTGTAGACTTTGCTCCAGGTTTCATCTCACCTATTTTTTGCTCAATAACAAACTGCCAACCTTCTGGAGCTGCATGGCTATTTTGAGGCCATGTTACTCCAACCGTTTTCCCTTCCGTTTTGGAAAAATACCAATGACCCGTTATCATGGCTGGATTTAAATCTCCGAACTCGAGTGGACGATCTTTTGAAAAATAAACAACTCTTTGATCAAGTGGAAAGTATGTGTTGCCAAGTTCTTGATATACAGGCTGACTGATTGCGATATTTTGGTAAGTAGTTGGATGAACATTTTCAATCTCTATCCATTGATGAACGATTCCATCTCCAAAAAGCTGCAGACACTCTGTTAAGTAGATGCCTGGAAATTCCCCCGATTGCAACACGAACTTAATCAAGACAGATGAATCATCAATATCCCAGGATACTGATGTTGGCTTCTTTTTATTAAATTCGTTTGTATATGGTTTTCCAAGCTTAGGTGCAAGGAATGAAAATAATGGCTTTTTGCTTCTAGCATTCTTTTTTAATTGGACATTAAGATCTAGCTTTCGAATATTTAACTGACTATGACCATTGTATATGTGCCAGAAAAGCGTTGATTCACCACCAAATTTCTTTCCTTCACCTTTGAAAGCAATCGAAATTTGCTGTTCAAAAGTGAGTACATGATCGGTAGACTTAGTTGAAACATGAATACTTGGATCGTAAAAGCCATGCTTTCTAACAGTAACAGGTATAGGAATCGTCATTTTTCCTTTAGCAGGAACGGTAACTTCGTATGTTTTTTGTTCTAGATTCACCAGGTCATTCTCAGGAATAGTAAGAACAAATTCGGTTGTATTTGAGAGATTATTCTTTAGCTCTAGATGAAATTCTGTTTTTGTATCTAAAAAAGCAAAATTTCCTTCATTAAATGCTTCAAGCTTAGCTGGTTGCATAGGAAATATTCCAAGGCTCATTTCACAAGGACTACCATTAATTTCTACGGTAATTTGGATACTTGGGTGAGTCCGCCACACACTAGGCTCTTCGCCTTTTCGTATAGTAAAAGTCTCAGAGAGAGTAAAATCTTTTTCTATATTCAGCTTTCCGGTGTTAAGCTGATATTTGACTCGAGCATTCTTAGTACCAGTTGCTTGGAAGGTAAGAGGGGTATCGGTTTTGTTCACAACTTTTAATTGATAAGTATGCTCCATTTCCTCAATCACTTCATGGTGATCCATAGTTAGCTGAACAAGGAAGTCATCGGTTTCGATTAAGGTAATGCCTCGACTCGTACGTTCGATTTGTACTCTAGCGTTCGTGTCCGGCGAACTCCAGCTATATTCGTAGAAGGTAAATCCGTTTTCATTTATTCCGTCTGGCTTTCCTTCAATTTGCCTTGTGCTAGCTTCATACCAGTCTACTTTTTCGAATAGTGGTTTAAGAAGTGGGGTGTTTAACACGTTAGGGATGAAGTTCATCAAATGGGTAGTGTCATCACGATCCTCCCAAAAGAAGCCACATTTTTTATAAAGTGGAACCGCCTTGGTGTTACCTGGCCAAGTGTATAAATCAAGACGAGGCCAGCCGAGTTCGATCGTTTTTTCAAGAGCTTTCATAACAAGCATTTTGCCGATTTTCTTTCCATGATAATTCGAAAGAACATTGAGTAAAGGGATGTATAAAGAGCCAGTATCCTCCTTATATTCAGATAATCCACAATAGCCAACGACTTCGTTTTCATCTAATGCTAGATAAAGCTCAATATTTTCGGAATTGGCTTCCTTTGTTTTCACTTGTTCTTCGGTCATAACACGAGTATCGCCGCCCCAACTGTCACGGCTTAAATTCCACATTTTTGCTACCCCTGCGGCTAATCCTTCGTGATAACTTACAATTTGTATTCCATTTTTTACAGATGGCATAAAGATTCTCCTCTCACTAAGTAGATTCTTCCTTTTTAATTTGAACTTGCTTTTCTTTTATTCTTATTTGAATCATCTCGCATCTCCTCCTTGTGTTTTTAGTAGGAATGTTTTTCCATTCCAAATTCAATCGTAACCGCTTAAATTTTCAAAGTAAAGAAAATTCAGACTACAAAATAAGTGTCCACCCCATGCGGACAAAATAAGCAAATCTGTCCACGAAAGGTGACAGACACCACAAAAAGACAGAATCGGGGGTTTTGTCCACGGAGGGTGTCTGACACCGATTGGTTTCAAGTAAATACGTTGTGGATCGTGAGGCAAAAAAGCTTGATGCACATCTATATAGTGCAAATGAATTCATTCATCGTAATCATGCGAAGTTAGGGGATACATCTTTAGTCATCCTATGTTCTCATTCTGGAACAACTCCTGAAACAGTAGAAGCAGCTAAATTTGCCCGTGCAAAAGGTGCTCTAACGATTTCTTTAACCAATGAGCCAACTTCTCCTTTAGCTCAAGCTTCAGAAGTTGTCTTAAAGTATGAGTGGGGCCCAACAGCGAATGCATTTGCTACAAACTACTCTGTTTTGTATCAACTAGTATTTGGAGTCCTTAAAGTGGTAGAAAACAATGAAAAATTTACAACCATCGAGAACAGCTTAGAAAACCTACAAACTGTATTTGAAAAAGCTGCTTCCAAATATCATGAGGCTGCTGTAGAATTTGGAAAACAGTATAAGGATGAGAAAATCATCTACACGATGGCTAGTGGTTCAAACTATGGTGTAGCCTATTCTTTCGCAATATGTATTTTAATGGAGATGCAATGGGTTCATTCTCATGCGATTCATGCAGGTGAGTACTTCCACGGGCCATTCGAAATCATTGATGAAGAAACACCATTTATTATCCTACTTGGTCTAGATGAAACGAGATACCTTGAGGAACGTGCCCTTGAATTCTCCCAACGTTATGGGAAAAAGCTAATTGTTTTAGATGCAAAAGATTTTGACTTTTCTGGAATTGATGAAGAGGTACAAGGATACATCGTTCCACTCGTATTAAACTACGTTTTAAGAAGATACGCAGAAAACCTAGCAGAACAGCGCAATCATCCACTTTCTACAAGAAGATATATGTGGAAAGTAGAATACTAAAATCTAATAGGAAAAGCGAGGAGACCTTCGCTTTTCCTCGCATTGCTAGATTCATAGAAGAAAAATCTTGAGGGGGCCAATTCATGAAAAAGTTAAAAATCTTTAGTATTATCGCCGTATTAATTCTCTCAATGCTAGCAGCTTGTTCCTCATCTAGTCAAACAGCTTCAGAAGACAGTGATACTGTCGAACTTCGTTTTTTCCACAGATGGCCTACAGAACCCAAAAAGCAATACTTTGAAGAAGCAGTCAAAGAGTTTGAAGAGCTACATCCAAATATAAAGATAAAAACCGAAGCAGTTTTAAATGACTCGTATAAGGAAAAGATTCGTGTTGTATTAGGTTCAAATAATCCTCCTGATGTGTACTTTTCATGGAGCGGTGAGTTTGCTTACAATTTTGCCAGAGCTGGACAATCCCTAGACTTAACAAGCTATGTTGAGGAAGATACAGATTGGTCAGGTCAAATCATTGAGTCCCAATTTGGTCCCTTTACGTTGGATGGAAAAGTTTATGGGATTCCTTGGTCAACAGATGGAAAAGCCTTCTTCTATAACAAAAAGGTTTTTAACGATTTAAACCTTGAAATTCCAACTACATGGGAAGAGCTCCTAACTGTCTCTGAAAAAATTAAGGATGCAGGAATTACTCCAATTGCTTTCGGAAGTAAGGCGCCATGGACAATTTCTCATTATATCGGATCACTAAATGAGTATATCGTTCCGGAAGATGTTATCGCAAAGGACTATAGCCTAAGTAATTCAGATGGAGAGTTTGCTCATCCTGGTTATGTAACTGCCTTGGAAAAATTCATTGAATTAGAACCATATTTTAATCAAGGAGTAAACTCCGTTGATCACCAATATGCGAGAGAGCTATTTAATGGAGGAAAAGCAGCGATCGGATACTTTCAGTTAGCTGAAATTGGTTTGATTGAGCCAAGTCTTGGAGAGGATTTAGGTGTATTCAATACACCATTTGTTGAAGGTGGAGAAGGAAATCCAAGCTCCATTACTGCTGCTCCAGAAGGAATTATGATTTCTTCTAAAACAAAACATCCAGAAGAAGCAATGGAGTTTATTAAGTTCTTAACTTCTAAGGAAAAAGGAATTGAACAGTTAAAAGAAGTAAGTGAATACAGTGCGGTTAAAGAAACGACAACTCCTGAAAACGGTTCTGCTCTACAACAAGAAGCGATCGACCTAATCGTAAATGCCGATAAGACTTACTTATGGTTTGATACGGCTGTAGATATTAAGATTGTTGACGCGTACTTAAATGGTGTTCAACAGATGTTAGATGGGAAAAAGTCAGCTGAAGACGTAATGAAAGATGTTCAAAAAGCAGCAAAAGAGCTGAAGTAATAGTTTAAAAGAAAGGTAGTGTAGGGGACCGAAACTACCTTTCTTTCATAAAGCAAAACAAGAAAAGGGTCGGAAAGGACCTAAAAAAAGAGGTGAATACAGTGACACTTAGGAAAATGGCTCCCTATTTATATATTGCCCCTTGTATTTTGTTAATGGGATTGTTCGTTTATTATCCCATTGTAGAGAATTTCCGATTTGCTTTTTATGAGTTTTCTGCTTTTGCCCCAGATAAGGTGTTTGTTGGATTCGAAAATTTCCTTGCTCTGTTTCAGGATGAGGTTTTTTATATAGCTTTAAAAAATAATATTTGGTACGCAATCATCTCAATCGTATGTCAAGTATTCGGTGGCTTAGTTTTAGCTGCTATATTAGAGGATCCTTTGACTAGATTATTCAGTGGTTTTTTCCGTACCGCGTTCTTCCTTCCAGTAATCATATCCATAACGGTTATTGCTTTATTGTTCAGTTTTGTTTACAACCCGGATATTGGAATACTTAACAGTTTTCTTCGATTGCTCGGTCTTGAAGAGTGGACAAGGGCATGGCTGGGGGAATCTGAAACAGCCATTTTCGCTGTTATCGCTGTATCTCAGTGGCAAAGTATTGGGTATATCATGATGCTTTTCATCGTTGCCATTCAGTCTATTCCTCAAGAGCTCTATGAGGCAGCCGATATTGATGGTGCGAATAAATTTTACAAATTTCTCCACATTACAGTTCCTCAGGTAAAAGAAATGCTTTTTGTAGCAACGTTAATAACATTAACAGGTGCATTTACAGTATTTAATGAGCCGTATATTTTGACAAGTGGCGGACCTGGAAATGCAAGTGAAGTGCTTGGCACGTTGCTTTACAAATCAGCCTTTTTTAGAGATGAGATGGGGTACGCTTCAGCAATAGCGACCATTATATTACTGCTTTCGTTGGCGGTAGCTATTATTCAAATGAAGCTATTTAAGACGGGGAAGGAGGATTAATAGATGGAGACAGATAAAGTAACATCAACTGACTATAGCATTCAATCGATCAGAGTTCGTTCCTATAAGAGGAAAAAGATTGCTGGAGCGATTCCACTCTATACTATATTGATCTTCTATTTTATGATCATTGCCTATCCTTTGTTTTGGATGGTCATTAATTCCTTTAAAACGACAGAAGAAATTTTCTCAAACAGTTGGGCATTGCCGACAACCTGGCTTGTCTCAAACTATGTTCATGCGTGGAATACAGGGATATCTGAGTACTTTATCAATAGTACCATTGTTACGTTAAGCACCTGTTTATTAACGGTTTTCTTAAGTGCTCTTGGAGCATATGGTTTAACTCGGTTTCAATTTAAAGGTAAGAAGATACTACTAATATTGTGTATGGGTGGAATGATGCTATCTCCGCAGGTGAGTTTAGTCCCTTTGTATAAGCTTATCCAGGCATTGGGTATTCATGACACTTACTTAGCGCTCATTCTTCCCTATGTGGCTTACCGTATTCCGATTACTGTTCTATTAATAAGAGCGGCTTTTCTAGAGGTTCCAAAAGAGTTGGAAGAATCAGCTTTCCTCGATGGATGTTCAACATGGTCTGTATTTACAAAAATCTTTTTGCCGCTGAACCTTCCTATTTTGTTCACAGGGATCATTATCACTGCTTACTTTACATGGAATGAATTCATGTTTGCGCTCATCTTTATTGACTCTGACAGTTTAAAAACGATTCCGGCTGGACTAATGCAATTCCGTGATGCATTACAAACAAATTGGGGAGTTCTTTTAGCTGGATTAATGATCTCGGCCATCCCGATTATTACACTGTTTTTATTTTTACAAAAGTATTTCGTTCGTGGTCTGGCATCTGGAAGTTTGAAAGGATAAGGGAGGTAATAATAATGAAGCTACTAGCAATTGGAGATAATGTAGTGGATGTGTATTTGGATCGAAATGAGATGTTTCCAGGTGGAAATGCGTTAAATGTTGCCGTATTAGCTAAGCAATACGGAGCAGAAGAAACGGGATTTATTGGCATTGTTGGAGATGATGCGGAAGGGGATCACATTATTGATTCTTTAGAAAAGAATCATGTAAATATAAGTCATATCCGAAGGGCTTATGGGGAAAGTGGAAAAGCGTATGTGGATATTGATGCGACTGGAGATAGGATTTTCGTAAAATCTAACAAAGGTGGTATTCAATCGAAGCTACGATTGAAATTGGATCCATCAGATTTTGAGTATATCAAAGGTTTTGATGTTCTTCATACCAGCATTTATAGCAGTCTGGATGATCAACTTCCCCTGATCAAACAGCTATTACCGATTTCTTATGATTTCTCCAATCATTTTACAGATGAGCTACTGAAAACGGTATGTCCACACATCACTTTTGCCTTCCTATCTGGTAGTGACTTTGGTGACAAGCAAATCGAGGAATTAATTAACAAAATTCATGGTTATGGCACGCATTATGTAATTGTTACCCGAGGTTCAAAAGGAGTGATCATGTCGGACCGGACACAAAGTTTTATACAGGGAATAGAAGAAGCAGAAGTAATCGACACGCTAGGTGCTGGTGATTCATTCATAGCTGGGTTTTTAACTTGTTATTTGAACCACCATACAATCAAGCAGTCACTACAACTAGCTGCATTACGAGCGGCACGTACGTGTGAAGTGAACGGAGCATTTGGTTATGGAAAACAATTGGTGAAATAAAGAAAAGGGACTGGCTGGTGCCGAGTCCCTTTTTACGTGGTTATTGTATAAGCAATAACTGTAGTTAAATTTTTAAACGTAGATAGATGAATAGGTACTTTATTCTTATCGTAGACGATTTTATCGATATTGAATAAAATCTCACCAATTTCGCAATTTAGGTGTTCAGCTTCTACAGAAGAGGCAGGGATTCCAGTAATGGTTTTTTTCGTTGTAATGTCCTTCATATCCACGTGATAGATATTACTTAGAACATCATACGTTGATTCATAATCAAATATATGCTCCTGAATGTTAGGAAAGCGCTCTATCGGATAATGAGTTAAATCAAGAGTAAAGGGCTCTCCTTCAATATACATTAATCTTAAAAGTTTGAGTACTGGTGCATTAACCTCTATTTGTAGATCTTCAGCAATTTTCTTTGATGCTTTTATTTCTTCATAAACTAGAACTTTCTTGCTGGTTTTCTTTCCAAGCTGTTTGCTGAAATCCGAAAAGCCCTCGATAGTCACTAATTCACGAGCAACTTTTTTTCTAGCAACGAACGTGCCTTTTCCTTGTTTTCTTTCCAACAATCCTTCATCAACTAAATCTTGAATCGCTCTTCTAACCGTAATTCTGCTTACTCCGTAAATATCACAAAGCTCTGCTTCATTGGGAATTTGTTGACCTGGTCGATAGGTATTTTGGTCAATTGCTTCTTTTATCGTGTTAAATAATTGTTCGTATAATGGACGTGAACTAGAGCTATTTAACTTCATAGGAGAACTCCTTTCAAAGTATAAATCGTTATATAATATTATATAACATTTAACAGAAAAATGTATATAATTAGTCTGAGAATTTCGAATACTAAAGTATTAAAAAGGTGAAATTGGGCAAAAAAAAAGCTCTGGCTCGCCATAGAAAGGCAAGCCAGAGCTTTTAAAAATGTTAAGCTTTAACAGAAGTTTCTTTTGGAGCCCACGTCTTTTTCCAAGACATCTGTGCAATGATTAAAACGAGTAAAGCTAATACACCAATTCCTGCATATACAAGGAATCCTGTTGCATACGTGCCTGTGATTTCTCTTAACGTTCCAAGGATATTAGGAATAAAGAAACCTCCTACACCACCAGCAGCTCCTACAATTCCAGTGACCATTCCAATTTCTTCCTGGAATCGTTGTGGTACAAGTTGGAATACTGCTCCATTCCCCATTCCTAAACACATCATACCGACAAATAAAAATATGGTAACAAAAGCGATGGAAGGTAGTTGACTAACTCCCAGCATGGTTAAAGCAACACCGATAAATAAGAAGGTTAATAGACGAACGCCTCCAATCTTATCTGCGATATATCCTCCCACTGGGCGAAAGAAGCTTCCTGCTGCAACGCAAAGGGTAACAAAGTCTCCGGCTCTTACTCTTGAAAGATCGTACTGATCAACGAAAAAGATACTTAGAAAACTAGATAGTCCTACAAATCCACCGAACGTAACACTATACAATAAACAGAAGTAAAGGGCATCTTTTTGCTTAAAAACATTAAAGTATTCTTTAAGTGGTTTTGGTGCTGGCTGGGAAGGAGCATCTTTTGCGATAAGAACAAAGATGATAAACACAATAGCAAGAGGAATAAGGGCTACCCCTAGTACATTATGCCAGCCAATTTGTTCCGCAAGGCGAGGACCAAATAAGGTGGCAAATAAAGTCCCGCTATTTCCAGCTCCTGCAATCCCCATTGCTAATCCTTGTAAATGGGGTGGATACCAACGACTTGCCATCGGTAAGGCTGCTGCAAAGCTAGCTCCAGCCACTCCTAATAGTATACCGATAAAATAAAGCTCTGTTAATGTCGTTCCAAACAGCCAACCCCATAGGAGTGGCACCATGGTAACGACCATTCCAATGATCGATGTTTTCTTCGGCCCAATTCGGTCGGTTAAAACACCAAGAACGAGACGGAAGAATGATCCACCGAGAATGGGAATCGCTACAATTAAACCCTTTTGAGAAGGAGATAGGCCAAAGTCTTTGGTGATATAAACCCCAAGCGCCCCAAGTATAACCCAAATCATGAAACTGACATCAAAGTACAGAAATGACGCAAATAGCGAGGGTGCATGTCCACTTTTTCTTAAATTTGCTAACTTCATAGTTTCTCTCTCCTTTTAATAGATGTGGTATTCCAAATGTGTTACCAGCCAATATAATTTTTTCGAGAAAATAAAATTTTACCTAATACATAGAAGAACGAGAAAAAACCTATCTTATTTGTCATTGGAAATCCTCCCTTGTTTTTGTCTAGCTCCAGCGCCTAGCCCCTCGATGGAATAATATAAAGCCATTATTCCTAGGTCATAAGCCAAATCTCTCCAGAAGGCAGGCCTTCCTACGAGATCCGTCTTATGCTTGTCGGGGCTGAACAAGGCGCTTTTGCTTTTCTGTTTGTCAGAGTTTTTACCATCTTTGTCTTGTTAAAGAATAGTATGCATGCTCTTGCTTTGTCTCAAAAGGTGTTAGTTAATCTAACACAGAAATTTATTGGAATTTTCAAACGGGTTGAATTTTTATACTTGTAAGCGCATTACAAAACCAAAGAAAAATCGAATGAACTTATGTTTTTACTTCGTCTTACGAAAAATGAGTATACCGTAGGAATGCATAAAAATACTCCCCTTCGAGGGAGTTTTTATAGTAAATAACACCCAAATAGTACATATCGTGTTAGAAAATGTAACAGGTTAAATTTCATTTCAGTAGATGTATGAAATAATAAAACGAAATTTGGTTTGAGCATCCATCTACTGTTTGTTGGGGGTTATAACATGAAAAAGCAAAAGTTAGTTATGGTCGGTAATGGTATGGCTGGAGTTCGGTGTTTAGAGGAAATTCTTAAAACTGATTCTGAAATGTTTGAGATTACGGTAGTTGGGAGTGAGCCACACCCAAACTATAACCGAATCCTTCTGTCTTCCGTACTTCAAGGAACCACAAAGCTTGAAGAAATAACCATTAATGATTTTAAGTGGTATGAGCAGCATCAGATTCAACTTTTTACAGGAGAAACTGTTGTTGCTATTGATCATAAAAGCCAAATAGTAATGACGGATCAAGGCCGTAGCTTGTACTATGACCGATTGATATTGGCAACGGGTTCCGTTCCTTTTGTTCTTCCCTTGCCTGGGGTGGAGAAAGAAGGTGTCATTTCTTTTCGGACCATTGAGGATTGTCAACAAATGCAGGAAACGGCAAAGAATCATAAAAAGGCAGTGGTCATTGGTGGTGGATTATTAGGGTTAGAAGCTGCAAGGGGACTATTACACCTCGGAATGGAGGTTCATGTCGTTCATATTAGTAGTTTCTTAATGGAAAGACAACTTGATGAAACGGCAGCAAAGATGCTTCAGGCAGAACTTGAAAAGCAAGGTATGAAGTTTTTGTTAGAAAAGCAAACTGAAGAGATTTTAGGTGATCAACGTATAGAAGGACTTCGTTTTACGGATGGCACTTCAGTTGAAGCCGACCTGCTTGTAATGGCTGT
Source organism: Robertmurraya sp. FSL R5-0851 (assembly GCF_038002965.1). Classification (NCBI taxonomy): domain Bacteria; kingdom Bacillati; phylum Bacillota; class Bacilli; order Caryophanales; family Bacillaceae; genus Robertmurraya; species Robertmurraya sp. FSL R5-0851. The sequence goes on from NZ_JBBOOE010000001.1 coordinate 974,918, forward strand.
TGGTGTTAGGCCCAATATTCAATTAGCTAAGGATAGCGGGTTAACAGTTAATCGTGCGATTGTCGTAAATGACTTTCTAGAGACCAGTATTCCCAATATTTTTGCGGTAGGAGAATGTGTGGAGCACCGAGGGATGGTATATGGCCTTGTGAAACCACTATATGAACAGGCAGTTGTCTTAGCAAAGCGTATTTGTGGAGTAGATGCTCAAAGTTATGAGGGGACTGTGTTAGCTACTCAATTAAAAATTTCGGGTGTTGATGTGTTTTCTATTGGAGCTTTCCAAGAGGATTCAGTAAAGAAGTCAATAAAAATACACGATGAAGTCGAGGGTACTTATAAAAGGCTTGTTTTTCAAGAAGGTAAAATCATTGGTGCGGTTCTCTTTGGGGATACGAGTGACCGTACGAAATTACAAAATATGATACTAAAAAAGCAAGATGTATCTGATGTGGAAAAAGTGACCATTTTTCAAGAAAATGGTTCAGAATCGGCTGTTTCCTCCATGGCAGCAACGGAGATGATCTGTAATTGTAATGGAGTTTCTAAAGGGACAATTATAGAAGCAGTTCAAAATCATGGTTGTTCTACTGTAGACGACGTAAAAGCATGTACAAAAGCATCCGGCTCTTGCGGAGGGTGTAAACCGCTTGTTTCAGAGCTATTATCTTATATTCATAGTGATGAATTTGATGAAATGAAGATCGAGAAACCTACGATGTGTCATTGTACAAGGTTGACAGAGGATGAGGTTGTGCATGAGATGCAGGTCCAAAATTTATCCTCTGTTAACGAAGTCATGCAAGCACTGAACTGGAAACACAAAGAGGGATGTTCCAAATGTGTTCCTGCTTTGACGTATTACTTGAGTATGATCAATCCAGAGTATGAGAATGTTCAAGAAACTTTATTTGTAAACGAAAAGATGAACGCAACATTGCAAAAGGATGGAACGTACTTTGTCGTCCCGCAAATGTATGGAGGAATGACGAATCCACATGAGTTACGAAAAATTGCCAATGTCGCAGACAAATATGGAGTATCAGAGCTAGCGATAACTAGTGAGCAAAGAATTCATTTGATGGGTCTAACAAAAGAAGAGTTACCAAAGGTGTGGAAGGATTTAAATATGCCTTTAAGTGCCACATACGGGAACAGAGTTCAGAATGTGAAAACCTGTATTGGTGAGCATATTTGTCAATGTGATAAACGAAAGGCGCTTCAACTTTCGGCAACTCTAGAAAAGAAACTCGAGTATCTTATCACTCCGTATCGAGTGAAAATAGGTGTTTCTGCTTGCTTGCATAATGGTGCAGGTTCGACCACAAAGGATATTGGCATTATTGGCACGAAGCGTGGTTGGGAAATTTATGTGGGAGGAAGCAGTGGTCGAAGTGTTAAAGCGGGTCAATTATTTACCGTCGCTGAAACAGAAGAGGAGACGGTTCATTTCATTGCTGGGCTAGTCCAGTACTACCGAGAAACGGCTAATTACTTGGAAAGAACATGGGAATGGGTGGATCGAGTGAGCTTATTACATGTGAGAGAAGTACTTTTTGATTTCGAACTCCGACAGCAGTTGTTAGAACGAATTGAAGAGGATTGCTTAATGATCAAGGGACCTAAAGATGTTCCTATTTTTTAAAAGTAAGTTCCAAAGAGTATAAGGATTGAGGGTGATGATGTGACTGAAATGCTATTAAAATACTTTCGAACAAAACAAAATCATGTAGAGTCAGAGAAAACATATGACTCACAGTGTCCATTCTGTAGTATGCAATGCAAAATGCAGCTCATAGAGCAATCTATCGTTACGCGCAAGAAATATACGACTGTTGGATTAGATAATCCAACTACACAAGGAAGATTATGTGTGAAGGGCATTAATGCCCATCAACATACTTTTCATAAAGACCGATTAAAGTATCCGCTTATAAAGGTAAACGGGGAGTTTGTACGTGCTACATGGGAAGAGGCACTAGCAGTCATCAAAAGTAATATTCAATCCATTCAAGAACGCCATGGAAAAGATGCAATGGCGGTGTATGGAAGTGCCTCCATCACGAACGAAGAAGCTTATTTGCTTGGAAAGTTTGCTCGTGTTGCGTTGCAAACAAAGTACATTGATTACAATGGCAGGCTTTGTATGTCATCAGCCGCTTCGGCTGCTACACAAACCTTCGGGATGGACAGAGGATTTACCAATAGCATAAGTGAAATTCCTTCTTCTCGCTGTATTATTTTGGCTGGAACAAATATTGCAGAATGCCAACCGACCATCATGCCTTATTTTGAAAAGGCAAAGGAAAACGGTGCTTATATTATTGCAATAGACCCTCGTGAAACGGCAACAACGAAACTAGCAGACTTGCATATTAAGGTGAAGCCTGGAACAGATGCCGCTTTTGCAAATGGAGTCTTAAAGGTAATTATCGAAGAACAGCTTACTAACGAACACTTTATCTCAGAAAGAGTGAACGGATTCGAAGAAGTGAGGGAGAATGTAACCTCGATGACTCTTGAGGAAATCGAATCTTTTTCCGGTGTTCCGATTGAACAGATTCGTAAGGTAGCTCACCGGTTTGCAAAAGAAGAAACAGGAATGATTTTTACGGCACGCGGAGTAGAGCAACACACAGATGGCTCGGCTGCAGTTAGAAATTTCCTAAATATATTACTTTCGGTTGGAAAAATTGGAAAACCAGGATGTGGGTACGGAGCGATTACTGGTCAGGGAAATGGTCAAGGAGCAAGGGAACATGGGCAAAAGGCCGATCAACTTCCTGGTTATAGACTTATAGAAAACGAGGATCATCGAGCTTATATTGCAAAGGTATGGGGAGTGAACGAAGCTGAGCTGCCGAGAAAGGGTGTCTCTGCATATGAAATGTTTGAAAAAATTCATGACGGTGATATATCCGGGATGCTTTTGATGTGTTCTAACCCCATTGTCTCTAACCCCAATGCACATTTTGTGGAGGAAGCCTTACAAAAACTTTCTTTTCTTGTTGTAGTTGATTTATTCGTATCCGAGACTGCTCGATTAGCAGATGTGATATTACCGGCTTCCTCCTACTTAGAGGATGAAGGAACGATGACCAATGTGGAAGGAAGAGTCACGTTAAGAGAGGCCAGTTATCCTTGTCCAGAAGAAGTAAAGCATGATTGGCAAATTCTTTGCGAAATTGCTCAGGAGCTTGGGAAGGGGAAGTATTTTCCTTTTGAATCAGCAGAAGATATTTTTAACGAACTTCGGATTGCTAGTAAAGGTGGGATTGCTGATTATTATGGAGTGACTTATGAACGACTACGAGAGGAAAAAGGGCTGTTATGGCCTTGTCCAACTTTAGATCATAAAGGAACAGTGAGGCTTTTTGAAAATTCTTTCGCTCATTCTGATGGAAAAGCAAAGATGGTCTCTGTTTCTAATGTCGCGCCGGTTTCAAAGGATGAGGTATGTGAAGAGTTTCCACTTTATTTAACAACAGGACGAGTGATGTCTCACTATTTAACAGGTGTTCAAACACGCAAAAGTGCTTCATTAGCAGCAAGAAATGTGGAATCACATGTGGAGATTCATCCGGCCACGGCTTTAAAATACGGAATTAGAGACGAAACACTTGTGAAGATTGCGTCCAGAAGAGGCAGTATTGTTGTTCGAAGTAAGCTGTCAGATAGTATTCGTCAAGACACACTGTTTGTTCCTTTTCACTGGGCCAATTCACAAAATGTGAATTTCCTTGTCGGAAAGGAATTGGATCCAACCTGTCGTATGCCTGGATTTAAATTAAGTGCGGTAAAAATAACCTCTGCCATGGATGTCGGATGACGATAATTTTGGGTGATTTTCTCCTTTAATATTCGGAAAATTCGGTTTACGAACTAAAAAGCGTGTGAGGTAATCTAACATGTTAAACAATTTTACACAAATCATGTGTTACAGTTTAAGAAACTTTCTTGGGGAGGCGCGTTAATTTGGGAAAGAAAAAACTCGTTCTTGTTGGTAACGGTATGGCAGGAGTTAGAACCATAGAAGAAATAATAAAGCTTACAAAGGATCAATTTGAAATTACGATTTTCGGTAGTGAGCCACATCCGAATTATAATAGAATCCTACTTTCAAAGGTTTTACAAGGAGACACAGAGGTTGCTGATATTACGCTTAATGATTGGAGCTGGTATGAAGACAATGATATTCAGCTTTATACAGATGAGACCGTGGTTAAGGTTGATTCCGATCGAAAAGTAGTCGTTACTGATGCGGGAAGAATAGAACCATACGATGAAGTGATAGTGGCAACTGGGTCTGTTCCTTTCATTCTTCCCATTCCAGGTGCAGATAAGGAAGGGGTTACAGCATTCCGAGATATTAAGGATACGGAAATTATGCTAAAGGCCTCTAAGAAATATAAAAAAGCAGCTGTAATCGGTGGAGGATTGTTAGGACTTGAAGCGGCAAGGGGACTTCTAAACCTTGGGATGGAGGTTAATGTCATCCATCTAGCTCCTTATTTAATGGAGCGTCAGCTTGACCCAATGGCTGGAAAAATGTTGCAAACAGAATTAGAAAAGCAGGGAATGACGTTTTTATTAGAAAAACAAACAAAGGAGATTTTTGGAGAAGAGCGAGTCGAAGGTTTGCGTTTCAGTGACGGAACGGAAATTGAAGCGGATCTGGTTGTTATGGCGGTTGGTATCAAACCTAATATCTCCCTAGCAGTGGAAAGTGGGTTAGAGGTAAATCGGGGAATTGTTGTAAATGATTATATGCAAACAAATATCCCTCATGTATATGCGGTTGGGGAATGTGCAGAACATAACGGAATTCCATACGGACTTGTTGCCCCGCTTTATGAACAAGGGAAAGTATTAGCGAAAACAATTTGTGATGTAAAGACGGAGCCGTATAAAGGTTCTGTATTATATACCCAGTTAAAGGTATCAGGAGTAGAAGTATTCTCTGCCGGTGATTTTACGGAAGGTGACGATAAAAAGGCTGTTAAAGTTTTTGATGAGCAGGATAGCTATTATAAGAAGCTCGTTCTTCGTGGAAATCAAATCGTTGGTGCGGTTCTTTTCGGTGATAGCAGCGACGGAAATCGTTTGGTTTCTATGATTCAAAAGCAGGCTGACATTTCAGACACAATGAAGGTTTCCCTTCTGCAGCCAACTGGCCAAGAAGCAGGGGCAAGTCTAGTAGCAACAATGAGTGATGATGAAATCATTTGTGGATGTAATGGAGTCTCAAAAGGAGCAATCGTATCAGCTATTCAAACACAAAGCTGCACTTCTGTTGATGAAATCAAAGCGTGTACGAGCGCTTCTCGTTCTTGTGGTGGTTGTAAACCACTCGTAGCAGAAGTTCTTCAGCACACATTAGGTTCGTCATTTGATAGTAAGCAGCAAAAAGAAGCAATCTGCGGATGTACGACTCTTTCTCGTGATGAGGTAGTAGAAGAAATCAAAGCAAAAGGTTTAACACATGTAAAAGAAGTTATGTTTGTACTTGATTGGAAAACCGAAGAGGGTTGCTCGAAATGCCGTCCAGCTCTTAACTACTATTTAGGAATGGTTAATCCAACTGGATATGAAGATGAAAAAGAATCAAGATTCGTTAATGAACGTATGCACGCTAACATTCAAAAGGATGGAACTTACTCTGTTGTGCCAAGAATGTATGGTGGAGTGACCAATGCGAATGATTTAAGACGAATTGCTGATGTGGTTGATAAGTATGAGATCCCACTAGTAAAGGTAACCGGAGGACAACGAATCGACTTGTTTGGGGTAAAGAAGGATGATCTTCCAAAGGTGTGGGAAGATCTTGATATGCCATCAGGATTTGCTTACGGAAAATCACTTCGTACGGTTAAAACCTGTGTGGGTGAACAATTCTGTCGTTTCGGTACGCAAGACTCAATGGGACTTGGAATTCAGTTAGAAAAGAAATATGAAGGTCTTCAAACACCGCATAAGGTGAAAATGGCGGTTTCAGCTTGTCCAAGAAGCTGTGCGGAATCAGGGTTTAAGGATATTGGATACATCGGCATTGATGGTGGCTGGGAACTTTATATTGGTGGAAATGGTGGTACTCATGTGCGTGGTGGAGATCTTCTTTACAAAGTAAAGACAGAGGAAGAGGTTATCGAGATTACGTCTGCTTACCTTCAATATTATCGAGAAACAGCGAACTATCTTGAAAGAACATCTGCTTGGGTTGACCGAGTTGGTTTGGATCATATCCGTGAGGTATTAGATGATAAAGAAAAGCGTAAAGAGCTAAGTGCTCGAATGGATAAAGCCTTATCTGTAATTGAGGATCCTTGGAAGGCCATTATCGAGGACAAAAAGCTGAAAAAAGAACTGTTTGAAACAGTGGTCACGTCGTAATACAACGATCAAAGGAGGAGATCTTCGTATGGTTAATAAAAACATCAGTAAGGTATTGATCAGCTCCCTTCAAGAGCTGCCAGAGCGCTTAGGGAAAACATTTCATGTGGGAAACATGGAACTTGCGGTATTTAAGCTTTCCAACGGAACGGTTCGTGCGATTGAAAACCGTTGTCCTCATAAAGGTGGTGTATTAAGCGAAGGGATTGTCAGTGGTGATTCGGTCTTCTGTCCAATGCATGATTGGAAGATCTGCTTAGAGGATGGATTAGTTCAAGCACCGGATAAAGGTTGCGTCAAAACTTATTCTACGGTTATTGAAGGAGAAGACGTGTTTCTTCTTATTGAATAGTGATTCTATGCATACAAAGAAAAGGGGTTATACCGTTGCTCTTAGGGGAACGGAGAATTCCTTTTCTTTTTGCTTGAATATTTATTAGGGTATATAAATAAAAACACAAATTCATCTTGAAAAAGTATTCTTTTATGCATTATAATTCAGAAGGTAGTTGGAATTATACATTACAAGTTTCTGTTATTTTAAAAATTCGGAAAATTCCACTTGAATATGAAGTATTTTCTGCTTTAAAATGGAAAAAGGAAGTTTTTCCTTCACCAAATCCAAGAAGGTGACGAGACGAATATGGAACAAAAGACGGTAACACAAATGATTAAAGGAAACTTTTCGGCATTATCTTCAGGTCAGAAGAAAGTAGCAGAGTTTTTACTAGAGCATTTGGATGAAGGATCGCTGCTCACGGCTTTCCAAATTGGGCGAAAAGTGGGTGTTAGTGAAACAACCGTCATTCGTCTAGCGTATGCACTCGGCTTTAGTGGCTACTCAGAAATGCAGGAAACGATTCGAAGAGAGTGGCTAACACATGTACAACCAGGAAAAAGTGAAGGAAAACCTTCAAGTAGAGATGGCTTTGAAGAAAATCAGTTGTTTCATCAAATCATTGAGAAGGAAAGCCAAGTTCTTAATCAATTGCTTAATCAATTAGAAATAGACCAAATATGGCAAGTAGTGGATGAGCTTCATCAATCAAAGCAGATCTTTATCGCTGGCTTTGGTAGTTCCTACGCTGCTGCTTACTGGTTGTATTACGCACTAAAACAGATGAGAGAAAACGTGGTTCTCTCAAGCCCAACTGGTTTTTTGCCTGAAGAAATATGTGAACTTGATGAACAGTCGACCGTTATTATGTTTTCCTATCCTCGTTATCGAAGTGAATCTCTTAAGCTAGCAAACTATGCAAACAATCAAAAAGCAACCCTCATAGCGATTACAGATCGGCAGCTTTCGCCTATTGGCCAGCTAGCTCAATTGACCTTAACGACAGAGGAGCATTTGGAATCGAGTCATCATTCGATTGCATCAGTGATTGGTTTGCTTCAGGTGATCATCTCTGGAATGAACAAAAGAAACACTCAAAACAGCCATGTCCGTCAGAAGAAATTAGAGCAGTTATATTCCGAGCAAAATATTTTTTTAGAATGAAAAATAATTACTTACGAGGAGGTTTATCCTATATGACCAATGCTTCAAATGTTAGAGCAGAAAGAAAGGAAGCGTCACAAAGATCCTTTTCTGTTCAAGATTATATGAAATTTATCTTACCATCCTTAATCGGTATTATGTTATTTATTATTCCAATTTCAAATGGTGAAGGAATTACGATCCCAGTTGCCTTCCTTGCCAGTCAATTAAATAACGTATTTGTTGATCAAATTCCAGCCTTTGCAACAGGTGTAATTATCCTATCTGTATTAGGCTCACTTATTGCTGTTATTGCCAAACCACAATTTATTATCGAAAATACCTTTTTAAATAAACTGTTAAATGTGAGCAAGTTTTGGTTGATTGCACGTGTATTAGGGGCAATATTTACAGTAATCGCACTAACTGAAGTTGGACCGGAGTTTATTTCCTCCGAAAATACGGGAGGGATGTTGCTATTTAGCTTACTTCCGATTCTATTAACCACTTTTTTACTTGCAGGATTTTTATTGCCTCTTCTTTTAAACTTTGGTTTATTAGAGTTTTTTGGGGCATTAACCATGAAGATTATGCGACCAATTTTTAAACTGCCTGGACGTTCTTCTCTTGACTGCTTAGCATCATGGGTAGGCGACGGGACAATTGGTGTACTGCTAACAACCAAACAATATGAGGAAGGCTATTATACGAAAAGAGAAGCAGCGGTTATTGCCACAACCTTCTCCGTTGTTTCTATCACTTTTACGATTGTAGTCATTCAGTACTTGAATCTTGATAAATACTTTCTTCATTATTATGCAACGATCGTTATTGCTGGATTAGCAGCAGCTGTGATCATGCCGCGTATTCCACCGCTTTCTAGAAAAGCAGACACTGGCTATGAGCATGCTACGTTAGTAAAGGAAACGAGCATTCCAGCTGGAACATCGTACGCCCAATGGGGATTAGAACAAGCAGTAAGTAAAGCAAAGACAAATACTAGTATAAAGGCAACGCTAAAAGAAGGACTTCAAAATGTGCTTGATATGTGGATGGGTGTCCTACCAATCGTTATGGCTATTGGAGTCACTGCTTTAGTGATTGCAGAATTTACTCCGGTATTCTCCATACTAGGAAAGCCATTTGAGCCGATCTTAACGTTAATGCAAATACCAGAAGCAGACCAAGCGGCTCAAACGATGGTGGTTGGATTTGCGGACATGTTCTTACCAGCCATTATTGGTAGTGGAATCGAAAGTGAATTAACTCGTTTTGTCATTGCATGTGTATCCGTTACCCAACTGATTTACCTTTCTGAGATGGGCGGATTACTACTAGGATCAAAACTGCCGGTTAGCTTCAAGGATTTAGTACTAATCTTCTTAATTCGTACGGCTATTACTTTACCGATTGTTGCCATTGCAGCACATATTATCTTTTAACTAGAAGGGTTCTGACACAAATGGTTCTTTTGGAAAACTTTATTGATACAGAGCGGAAACAAATTTTGAATACGTATAAAGAACTTCATGAGCTTGCCGAGCCAAGCTGGAAGGAAGAAAAAACCTCTCTGTATGTAAGGCAAAAGCTAGAAAGGGCTGGATTTGATGTCCAAACCTTTCAGGGTCATTATGGATTGATAGCTGAAATTAAGGGTGAAAGTCATGAGGTAATCGCAGTTCGTGCGGACATGGATGCTCTTTTGCAAGAGATAGATGGTGTCGTACAAGCGAATCATTCATGTGGTCATGATGGTCATAGTACGATGGTGTTATTCACTGCACTTGCACTTGCTAAAATAAAACATCATCATACCATTCGCTTTATCTTTCAGCCAGCAGAGGAAAAGGCAGAGGGTGCGCTAAAAATGATTGAAGAAGGCGCGCTGGAAAATGTAAAGTTTCTTTGTGGAATTCATTTGAGACCAGCATTTGAGGTTGCAAATGGAATGGCTGCCCCAGTAATCTTGCACGGTGCTTCAAGTTGTATAAGAGGTACAATTAAAGGGACACCAGCACATGCGGCGAGACCGGAGGAAGGCAATAATCCTATTGAAGCAGCGGCCCTTTTGGTTCAAGCTTTACAAAAGATTCATGTCCAAACCGATGTGTCATACTCGATTAAAATGACTGAGCTGCATTGTGGAGAAGCATCGAATCTGATTCCAGAAACGGCACGATTCAGCGTTGATCTTCGGGCAAAATCAAATGAAGTCATGGAATTGCTTATAGATGAGGCGAAACAAACGATTCAATCCATTGAGGAGCTCTCAAAAACAAAGATTATTTTCCAACAAGATAGTTATTCTCCTGCTGCAGTGAAGAATGAACATGCTGTGATGCTGGCCGAAGAAGCCATTAAATCCGTCTTGGGAGAGAAATGTTTCGTACCCATGTGTGACTCTCCGGGTGCAGAAGACTTTCATTTCTACACACTAAAGCAACCAGATATGGTTGCCACCATGATTGGATTAGGTTGCGGATTGGAACCAGGCTTGCATCATCCAGAGATGCGATTTGACATTACAGCATTACTTAATGGAACAAAAATTTTAACAAAGCTGTTATTGGAAGCGGACAAACAGACTTGGTAACAACTCCGGTGAAGGAGGGAAGACATTTGAAAGATGAAGTAATCATTCACAACCTTCAAACTGTCACAGAGTTAGAAAAAGTACGTGAATTAGAGGCACTCATTTGGAGTTTGGAAGATTCTGTGCCGGTTAACCAAACGGTAGCCGCTGTAAAAAATGGCGGCTTCGTTCTTGGTGCTTTTCTCCATGAGAAGCTGATTGGTTTTCAATATAGCTTCCCAGGGTTTGATGGTGCGAAAGTGTATCTTTGCTCTCACAGCCTCGGAATTCATCCCGATTATCGTGCATTTGGTGTCGGCGAGAAACTGAAATGGGCTCAGAAGGAAACGGCGCTTCTAAAGGGCTATGAGTTAATCACATGGACCTATGATCCGCTCGAAACCGTAAATGCAAACTTAAATTTACATAAACTTGGCGGCGTCTGTTGTACGTATTTGGAAGATGTATACGGCGTGATGAATGATGGGTTGAACTCAGGAATGGCAACCGACCGTTTTTTAGTAGAGTGGCGACTAAAGTCCGATGGTGTGAAAAGGGACTTAGACCAAGATGGCCTGCACGTAATAAGTACAGATCAGTGTAATGGAAACTTAACTCCTGTGGAAATTCATTTGAACCTTACTGCTGACAAGCTTTTTGTATCAGTACCTGGGAATTTTCAAGCGATAAAGACTATCGATTTCTCCCTTGCCAAGCAATGGAGAGAGGCAACTCGAAAGGTGTTTAGTCACTATTTTCAAGAAGGATACATTGCTACTGATTTACGGAAGGAGAAAGAAAACCAATACTACTACGTTTTACAAAAGCTATAGCAAGGGGAATGTGAAATGGAAGTAAAGAGCATCATTTTAAGACATGTAAAAATGGACCTGTTAACCCCGTTCACTACAAGTGTCGGTACCGAGGTGGATAAGGACTTTATAATCGTGGAGGTACAGTCGAAAAGTGGTTTATCAGGATGGGCGGAGTCTGTTTCAATTATGGAGCCAATTTATAACGAAGAAACGGTAAAGACCAATTGGCATATCATGAGTGATTTTCTAATCCCCCTAATATTAAAAGAACCCCTTTCCCATCCGGATGAAGTGTCTGAGCGTTTTCAATTTATCCGTGGCAATTATAATGCAAAGGCTGCATTAGAGTGTGGAATCTGGGACTTATACGCAAAAGAAAAAAATTTTTCTTTATCAAAAGCGCTCGGTGGAGTGAAGGATCGGATTGAAGTAGGAGTAAGTGTAGGTATCCAAAAGTCAGAAGCCGCGATGCTTAAGCAGATTGAAGAGTATCTAAAAGAAGGGTATAAGCGTATTAAAGTGAAAATAAAGCCGGATTGGGATACTCAAATATTGAAATCCATTCGCCGAGAATTTCCTACGATTCCTTTAATGGCTGATGCCAATTGTGCTTATACATTAAAGGATATCGATCATCTTCAAGCATTAGATGAATTCAATTTAATGATGATCGAACAGCCGCTTGCCTGTGATGACATCATTGATCATGCATCGTTACAAGCGAAGCTTTCGACACCTATCTGTTTAGACGAAAGTATTCATTCTGCAGAAGATGCGAGAAAAGCTATACAGCTCGGAAGCTGCAAAATCATTAATTTAAAAATTGGTCGAGTTGGAGGACTTACAGAGTCAAGAAAGATACACGATCTATGTGTGGAAAATGAGATCCCCATGTGGTGTGGTGGAATGCTAGAAGCCGGAATTGGAAGAGCTCATAATATTGCCATTACATCTCTATCCAACTTTACGCTTCCAGGGGACACAGCCCCTTCATCCCACTACTGGAAGGAAGATATTATTTTACCGGAAGTAGAAATGAGCGATGGATTTATTACTGTACCGGACTTACCTGGAATTGGCTTTGAACCAAATCGGAATAAGATCAATCAAGTTACCCTTGAACAAAAGATCTTTTCATAGATAGTAAGGATATAGACTACTTTCCAGTCTATATCCTTTTTTATACTTTTTTTAGCATTTGGAAATAGGGTGAAAATAGACGATAATGTACTCATACATAGTAGAGGAGCGAAAATAATGTTGTCACAAAAACGGGAAAACATAAAAATTGGTAGCCAAGTAAAAGTGGTACAAAAAGCGGATCAACGAACAGGGAAATTAACAGAAGGTGTAGTTGCGAAAATCCTTACAAATAGCCCTACTCATCCACATGGTATCAAGGTGATGCTAGAAAATGGTGTGGTTGGGAGGGTAAAGGAAATATTATAATTTTCCATTAGTAGGTATTTTACAGACAAAGGAATTTTTATTTTGTTCACGTGCAAAGTAATGGTAGGAAAGTTAATTTTTGACGCGTGGAGGAAAAGAACATGCCTGATACACCTTCAATGACATCTTCAGAAATTGGAGCAATATGGATTACCTATCAACAAAAAACCATGCTTTTTCAAATGCTAGACTACTTTATTAATAAAGCGGACGATGATGAAGCAAAAGAAATCATGAGCTCCCTAAAAGGAGATATTCAACCATTTATTACACAAATGGTATCTATGTTTAATGAAGAGGGAATACCCATTCCAATTGGCTTTGTATCACAAGACGTAAATAAAGATGCACCGAAGCTTTATGATAATGGCTTTGATATTATGTTCGTCCGGTTAGTAAAAGAAATCAGTTCGGGGATGCATACCTTAAACTTAACCATGGTTTATCGCGAGGATATTATTCTCTTTTTTAGAGATCTAACAAAGATGACTCAAAAATATTATGATGATTGTACAAGGTATTTGCTGAAAAAGGGTCTTCTTCCGAGGGCACCATATGTCTCAATTGAAAAATCCATTGAATTTGTTAAAACAAATAACTACCTTGACGGGGCAAAACTATTTAGTGAAAAAAGACCCCTAAATGCGGTGGAAATTGCTCATATTTACCGTGGGGTTGAGTCGAATGTGACAGGGATGCAAATGATTTTTGGTTTTGCTCAGGTGGCGAAAGAAAAAGAAGCTAAGAAGTATTTTAAAAAGGGTGGAGAATTGGCAAAAGCAATTATAAAGGATATGAGTGAACTTCTTCTTCAGAACAATATACAAGTTCCAACAACGGCAGGTGGAAATATAACAGATTCAAAAGTTCCACCATTTTCGGATAAAATAATGATGTACTGTATCAGTCTATTCTGCAGCTTTTCGTTAGGAGGTAATTCAATCGGAACCGCTTTTAGCCTTCGCAACGATTTACCTTTAAAATTTGCTGCATATATGAAGGATATTTTTGAATATGCCCATGAGGGAGCAAAAATAATGATCCAGAACGGTTGGATGGAAGAGCCACCACAGACGATCAAGTAAATTGCTTTCTCTGGGTAGAATTAAATAAACTAAGAGCAGGAGCAAATCCTGCTCTTTTTCTCGATAGATTGGAGTGTAAAGGAATGAAATTAAGTATATTAGATCAATCCCCTTTAGTTTACGGAAAATCTCCACAGCAAGCCTTACAAGCATCGGTGGAGTTAGCAATAAGGGGAGAACAGCTAGGGTACACTCGATATTGGATTGCAGAACATCATGATTTTCCTGGTCTTACTTGCCCGGCACCGGAAGTGATGTTGGCGTATGTTGGTGCTAACACCTCAACTATCCGAATCGGTGCTGGAGCTATCCTGCTTCCTCATTATAAACCTTTGGTCATTTCATGAGTGAAAAGCCAGGTCCTGAGATTGTAAAGAGCTATATTGATCATTTTCAGCCAAGCCGAAAAGATGCTCCAGAAACAATTGTTGCCGTCTCCGTTATATGTGCAGAGACCACTGAAAGAGCGGAGGAACTTGCAATGAGTGGGCTTCTATGGAACCTTCAACTTTCTAAAGGGGATGGTAGAAAAGGTGTTCCTACATTAGAGGAAGCAAAGCAGTACAAATATACAGAGGAAGAGATAAAAAAAATGGAACACATGAAAAACAAAATCGTTGTTGGTAATCCAGGGGAAGTAGTAGGGAGACTAAAGAGCCTTCAAAAAGTATATCAGGCAGACGAGATCATGATTGTTTCTATAACACATTCCTATCAGGAGCGGTTACGCTCGTATGAGCTAATATCTGAAGAGTTGAAAAAAACGTATGAGAAATAACGGCCAAAAGGAAAATTAGCTGATAATCGCGGAAGAATTTACATTTATGAAATTATTTTAACTGAAAAAATTTTTTCCCCTTAATAGGTAACCTTCCCTATCAGCTTAATATAATAAAGTAAGACAAGAAACTGGGAGGGGGGAAGGGTTGAGGAAGCTTTTTGGACTACTATTCATTTCAATTGTGTTACTCATTGGGTGTACAAAGAATACGGACGATCCTGTTACACAACCATCTGTAGGCGAGAACCCGGCAAACGAGGAGCCTGTAGATAATCCTAGTCAGGATCAGGATGATGGAGAAGATACAGATGACAACCCAGGAACAACTGATCAAGGAAGTCCTGGTGTGTCAAAAGTGAAAATATTTCTTATTGGAATAGACGACAATGGAGCGAGCGGAAAGAAAATAGGTGCAAACGACAGTGCTATACCGGTACTAGTCGATGTTGAACCAACGAAGGCGCCATTAAAGGCAGCACTTACCAAGCTTTTTTCCTTAAATGAACAAATGTACGGCCAATCTGGGTTTTATCACTCTCTTTATCAATCAGACTTAGATATTAAAAGTGTGATAATTGACGATGGTGAGGCAGTTATTGAACTTACAGGTAATCTAAAACTAGGTGGGGCACTTGATAACCCTCGCGTAAAAGCGCAAATAGAAGAAACGGCATTACAGTTTGATAGTGTGAAAAAGGTTTCTGTATTTATTGATGGGAAAAAACTAGATGAAGTGTTATCGCTTAAGTGAGATTTATATAGACGAAAAAAGCTTGAAGTGAGAACTTCAGGCTATTTTATTTACATAAGTGCACGCTTGATAACAAAGAATAGAGTGGAAATGTATTAAAAAATAGTGGTGATAAAATGTTATGTCAATCAAGTGAGGACCTACAGGCATTGGTTGAAGAAGCAAAAAAATGTACCATTTATGGGAGGGTTGCCGATTATATTCCTGCTCTGGGAAAAGCGAATCAGGATGACCTTTCCATTGCGATACAATATCCAGATGGCAGCTGTATTTCAGCAGGAAATATAGAAAAGAAAATTAGCCTGCAAAGCATTTCAAAGGTGATTAGTCTAGCTCTTGTGTTAATGGACCATGGACCTGATTATGTTTTTGAACGTGTTGGCATGGAACCTACGGGAGACCCATTTAATTCGATTGCAAAGCTAGAAACTATGGCGGTAGCAAAGCCACTAAACCCAATGATAAACGCAGGTGCGATCGTTGTCACTCATATGATTAAGGGGAATTCCATTGACGAAAGATTTGGTCGCTTACTAACATTTGTTCAACAATTAACTGATGACCCTGATGTAAGTTATTCTCAAGAGGTAGCTAGCTCAGAATTAGAGACGGCCGACTTAAATCGCGCATTAAGCTTTTTTATCAAACAGCATGGAATCATTAATGAAGATGTGGAACAATTATTGGATTTGTATACAAAGCAATGTGCTATTGAAATGAATTGTTTGGATTTAGCTAGAATTGGCGTGGTGTTTGCTATGGATGGAAAAGACCCAGCGAGTGGGAAACAACTGATGCCTAAAGAAGTAGCTAGAATATGTAAGACTTTTATGGTCACTTGTGGGATGTATAATGCATCAGGTGAATTTGCCATAAAAATAGGGATTCCTGCCAAAAGCGGAGTGTCCGGTGGAATCATGGGGGCTGTTCCTGAACGGTTTGGCATAGGTATTTTCGGTCCAGCACTAGACGAAAAAGGAAACAGCATTGCTGGAATCAAATTATTGGAATTGTTATCGAAAAATTATAAGCTAAGTATGTTTTAAGAATATAAATTTTAACGAATGAAACAAGAAAACCCACCGAACAGTGGGTTTTCTTGATTAAGAAGACTGTGGATCAGGTACTTTTGTTAATATAACAAGACCAATGATAAATAAGATGACGAGGCTGAATACACCGCTGCTTGTGTGGCCAGTTATTTGAGCCGTTGCTGCAACAAGTAATGGCCCCATAATAGAGGCGAATTTTCCGAAAATGTTATAAAAGCCAAAAAATTCATTAGAGCGTTCCTTTGGTACAAGCTTTGCAAAGTATGATCGACTTAAGGCTTGAATTCCACCTTGAGATGAGGCAACAAGCATGGCCAGTATCCAGAAATCAGTGGCTGTCTCGAGAAAGAACGCATAAATACAAACAATGATATAGACCAAGATTCCAACGTAAAGCATTCTTTTTTCAGAAAATTTTTCAGCAAGCTTTCCGTACAGAATCGCAAAGGGAGCAGCAACAACTTGGGTTACAAATAATACGATTAAAAGGGTCGTAGAACCAATACCTAGATCCGTTCCATAGGCAGTCGACATCGTAATAATGGTACCAACACCATCGATGTAAAAGAAATACGCTAATAAAAATAAGAATAAAGCCCGATACTTTTTAATTTCCTTAAAGGTTTCTGCTAGCCTTTTGAAGCTACTTGCTACAGGCTTAGGATCACGAGGGATATAATAGATTTGATTTACATTTTTAAAGATTGGTATCGAAAATACCCCCCACCAAAGAGCGGTAATGACAAATGAAATTTGGCTGGCTGAAGTCGTAGAGATAGGAATGATCTTAGATTGTGCGAGCATAATAATCGCAATACTAATGATAAAAGGAATGGTACTTCCTATATACCCAAGACTAAACCCACGTGCTGACACACGACTCATTCGATCCTCTGTGGCAACATCAACCAAAAAGGCATCATAGAATACATTCGATCCGGACGAACCAATTACAGCGATCGTGTAAAAAATTAAAAGCCATAACCATTGGTCACTGGGAACAAAAGCTAGTGCTGCGGTCATTGATATGCCTAATGCAACAAAGAAGGTAAAAAACTTTTTCTTAAAGCCTTGATAATCCGCAATTGTACCCAAAATGGGAGCTAGTAGAGCTAGAATGGAAGTTGCAATTGCGATGGTATAGCCTAAATACGCAGTTGAATCGGCTGCATCAACTCCGGAGTTATTAGCTGCTGCCTTATAAAACAGTGGAAAGACAGCAGTAGAGATAATGATAGAATAAGCAGAGCTTGCCCAATCATACATAATCCAGCTTTTCTCTTCTCTGCTAAAGCGCTTCATAAGATTCCCCCTTGAATGGTTACTTCCATTTTTACATAAAAAACAGTTTCATAGATTAGGTTTGGAACTATTTTTACAAACGTTTTACATTATTAGTAACTCTTCTAACACTCTCCCATCAACTGCACCTAGGTCGAGCCCAAGGAGGCGAGCTAGAGTTGGACCTTCATCAATAAGCCTTATGGATGTTAGGGCTTGGCCTGTTCGGATTCCATTGCCGCTTGCAATGAAGAGGGTATTGTAGTCACTTTTTTCTGGTGAATAACCGTGGCAAGCTTTTGTATACTTTCCTTGGATATCTTTTCTGTACCAATACCAATCCGGAGAGACTTTTCCAGGCTGAAGTAAGGTGTTATTAATAATTCCATGATTCTTTGGTAGTTTTCCAGTTACAATTGTTGCATGACAAGGATACGTAACAGAGGGATAAATCGTCTGTACATTTTTGCAGTAGGAGCTATTTCTTAGTAGCTTTTGAAAATTCGGTAGTGTTTCTAGCAGTGGAAAGTCTAAGCTTGATAAGCAGTCAAACGAAATGACAATTAAATGGTTTGTCAAACGTTCCATGAATGACCTCCGTTATGTAGTTTGAATCTCTACCTTCATCATATCAAAAAGGATTTCAATTTTCAGAAAAAAATGGAAATACCACAGAAAAAAGACGATGGAGCGCGTGCTCCATCGTCCGTCTTAGTTCTTATTTAAATAGAAGGATTTTACCTACTGTTCCGTCAGCACTTTGGCCAATTACACGAACTTTTAACCCCAATTGAGGTACGTTACGTCCGGCATCAACCAAGCCTTTGTTTGAATAATCTGCACTGTCATCAAATAATGGAGAGCGTTGAGTAAAATTATCTTTCATCGTGATTCCTAGAATACTAGTGTAATCTAAGAACATTTTATCTGTTTTATTAACATTGAAGGCTGCATCATGAATTTGGTAGCGAGTAGAACCAACTGCACCATCACTCCAGTAATTCGTGTGCTGATCCGCGTCAACGACACCAACAAAACCATCCCCAGGATGAATTCCAGTCCAGTTAGAATCGTACTTTTTATCAACATACCAAACGACTAAGCCTTCGTCATAGCTCATTAAGCTTGCACCACGACGAATATTTGCTAACCCTTCATCAACGCCGTTGTGGCTACGCCATTCAAGTAGGTAGTAATGCTCGGAAGTTACAACTCCGTTTGATTTAGAGAAGCCATCAGAGAGGAATGATGATTCTCCTTCAGTGTCGTCAAATACTACCTGTTCGCCGTTAACACTTACTGCTACATCGTCTACATAAAGACCTGGAAGAACTGCAGCTACATCAGTCCAGTAGTTGATAGATAGTTCAACCTCTTGACCAACAAACGCTGATAAGTCGAATTCTGCATCCACCCACTCTCCATTAGAAGAGCCTGTAATTCCATGACCAGGGTTTTGGTCATGTGGATTAGTTGTTGTTGTTAGGTTTCCTGGAATCGTCTCACCATTAACCTGAACAGAAGCATAATCCCAATCCACTTCAATGTCGTACCAAGTTTTAAATGTCAACTTTGCAGAGGTTGCATCTGATAAATCTAGAGTAGTAGATAAAGAGTTATCTAAATCGTTATCGCTACCGGAGAAATACATTGATTCTCCACTGTAGGGAGAAGTGATGACGGTTTCTTTGTCAGGAAGTGTTACTTTTAACACATCGTTATTCGTACCTTTTGTAGCTGCTTCATCAAGAAGAACTTCAACTCCTGCTTTAGATACATCTGCAATGTCAATTTCAGTACCTGTTTGCCAGTTGCCACCTGCAGAGGCTTGTAGCATTTCTTTCATGTATGGGCTAAAGCCGGTTGGCATAGAACCAGGAAGATCTCCTGCCCAGCTGCCACTTGCCATGATTGACCAGTAGGCAACAGCCTCGCCAGCTCCAGTATATTGAGTGTCATATTCATCTGGAAGGCCTAAATCGTGACCGAATTCATGAGCCATTACTCCAACTGCCCCGTCTTCAGGTTCAACTGTGTAGTCGTAAGCAGCCATTGTTCCACCCCAGTAAGGGACAGTAGCTGTAGTACCTGGAATTCTTGTTACAGAACCAAGATTCCAACGGTGAGACCAAATGGCGTCTCCACCTATTTTTCCACCGCCTGCTTCTTCACCAACACCAGAGTGAATGACCATTAGGTGATCAACCAGTCCGTCTGGCTCAAGGTAATCTCCATCGCCATCAAGGTCATAACGATCCCATTCGTCATAATCTTCAAGATTTACATTTGGATCTGCTGCCGCAGCTTTGAGTGCTTCAGTAATTAACGTTCGAGGTCGTGCATCACTACCGTCTGGAGTAGGAACGTTTCCACCGTAATAAGCAGCCGGTTGACTTGCTTCATACCAACCAGCGACCGTACCTTCGACAGAGTAACTGCCACCAGATTGTTGTTCATAATATTGTTTCATAGATACGTAGGTTTTACCATCTGGACCTTTCCAGCCACCTGTTCCAAAAAGCATGTCCTGATAGTGAGCCTGAGAGTATGCCTCTTCACCCTTGTAGTACATATCGGTTTCTTCAGGGGTAAGAGTATTGTGAGGGAGGTCAGGGTATTCCATTAGCACAACAAGTACTTTATCTGTACGCATGCCACCGTCCCATGCTTCTTCTTGAACAGAGTCAACGGATTGCTTCTTTGTCTGACCAAGCTTGTTTCCTTTTCCGTTTGTTAAGCTAGAATTTTTCATTTCCTTTTGAAGAGCGGTACGAACATCTTCTTCTTTTTCATGGAGCTCACCAGCTTCTTTTTCAGCTGATGTGGCTTTGTTTTGTAGGAATTTGTTTAGAGCTTTTTCTGCCTCTGCTGGGCTTGCATTCTGTGTGATTTTACCTGAAGCTTTTAGCATTTTGATTAATCGCTCGTCATTGGCAATTCCGAGGTCAAAGGGGGAACCACTTGCATGTGAGTGGGAAGCGTGTGAACCACTTGCTGATTCTGCTGCTATTTTTGAACTAAAGGGTAGAGTTGTAGAAAGCATCCCTACACATAGTGCCAAAGCAGCGGTCGAGGATATAACTTTTGAGATTTTCAAATTTTTCCCTCCATCCGATGGTCTATGTTACTAGTTGAAAAGGTATATAGAATTTCAATTATTTAGTAACACGAGTGATTCAAATATATCAGAATAATTTGAAAATGTTTATAGGGAAAAGTGACTGATTATTCTTGTGTATATGTATGGAAATACTGTGAATATTTTACTATAAAAAGGATAGATAAACGGATGAGAAGGAGAGAATAAGAAGATATGAGAATGTCATCCTAAGGAAGGGATATTGATTTCTTTTAGGATTAATAGACTAGGTGGTTGATTAAAAAAAGGTGACAGACACCCTCCGTGGACAAATTAGGCTGATTTGTCCACGTGGGGCGCACAGTCACCATTTAGTTTGTTTTTTCTTCAAATAGTCGAGCGATTTCCACTATCACATTTGTTGCCTTTAGCATGTTATCAATGGAGATAAACTCAAATTTCCCGTGGAAGTTCTCTCCACCAGTGAAAATATTTGGAGTTGGTAGCCCCATATAGGAAAGTTGAGAACCATCCGTTCCTCCACGTATGGGCTCGATAATCGGCTCAATGCCAAGGTTCGTCATTGCCTTGTGAGCAATATCAACAATCTCTTTGACCGGTTCAATCTTCTCTCTCATATTAAAGTATTGATCATGAAGCTCAAGTACAATGGTTCCTTGCCCGTACTTTTCGTTCAAGTTAGTAACGATTTTTTCCATCGTAGCTTTTCTATTATTGAAGCTTGATCGGTCAAAATCACGAATAATGTAACTAAGGACAGTCTTTTCAACATCTCCATGGAAGGAAAGAAGATGGTAGAAACCTTCATAGCCCTCTGTATACTCCGGTGCTTCTTCACTTGGAAGAAGGCTGTTTAATTCCATTGCTATTTTAGCTGAATTAACCATTTTACCTTTTGCCGTACCAGGGTGTATATTATTTCCTTTAATTGTTAACTTTGCAGCAGCAGCACTGAAACTTTCGTATTGAAGCTCGCCGATAGGGCCCCCATCCACGGTATAGGCATATGTGGCAGCGAATTTATCTACATCAAATTTATGTGGACCACGTCCAATTTCCTCATCAGGTGTAAACGCAACTCGAATTTTCCCATGTTTAATCTCCGGATGCTGTACCAAGTAAGCCATAGCAGTCATAATTTCAGCTATTCCCGCTTTATTATCAGCGCCAAGTAAAGTAGTTCCATCGGTTGTAATTAAATGATGTCCGATGTAGTTTTTTAAATTAGGAAAATCCTTTGGTGAAAGGACAATATGTAGGTCTTCGTTGAGTAGGATATCGTTGCCGTCATAATTATCATGAAGTAATGGATTCACTCCGTTGCCGGTAAAATCGGTCGCGGTGTCCAGATGGGCTAAGAAACCAATCGTTGGAACTTTTTTATCTGTATTTGCTGGAAGGGTGGCCATCACATAGCCATTGTCATCTATACTAACATCTTCTAGGCCAATGGACTTTAGCTCATCTACTAGTTTATTAGCAAGAATAAGCTGTCCAGGGGTGGAAGGGCAGGTGTTGCTTTCGTCATTTGATTGTGTGTCAATAACAACATAAGAAATAAAACGATCAATCAACTCGATTTTCAAAGCACAATTCAGCTCCTTTGGGTGATAATTCGAGTTACTAAATTTATGTAACTACAAGAATCATATTATCATAGAGGAAAACCAGTGTCATGCCCCATTTTTAACGAGGGAAAATGGGGGGTCTGTCCATCACAGGTGGACAAACCACCCCGAAGTGTCCACGAGCGGTGACAGACACCCTCCGTGGACAAAACAGCATAAAGTGTCCACGAAGGGTGTCTGTCACCCAGTTTTCACCCGGTTTTGCACAGGGGGTGTGAATAACTGTTGGTTAGGGGAGCCCTTTATATACATATTTAAGATGAATTGTTAACATTATCCACAAGACTGTGGATAATGTTGTGCACAACTTCGGTCTCTTGCTTAGAACTTTTGGTTTTGTCCGTTTTTAGCACGCTTATCTGCCGCTTTTGAACGAGCCATTGCTTCTAAGTCGTCATGGTCTGCTAGGTCACGGCTAAATTCTACATCCAACCCGTCTGATTTCAAATTCTTTGGTGTTTGTGGAAGTGTTTGTTTTTTACTCAATGCCATCTGCCCCTTTCATAGAAAAAAGTACGGAAATGTAACATATTCCCGTACTTTTATCCTTTACCTTCCCGGACATTGTTATGAATGGAAAAAGTTTAATGTCTCGACTTTTTACCAGAGAATCCTCCTGCTTGGTCAGCAAGCTTGAACTCACGTGAGTAAGTGACCTCTTGCATGCTCGACAACGTGCTTTTAGACTTATCCTTTTTCTTCTTATCACTCATTCAAAAAACATCCTTTCATTAAGGTAGTAATCACGTTACTAATTTTTACCTTAACACTCCATTTGCATACTTCTTTTATGAGTAAATATTAGAAAGAGCTTCTTCAAGAGTCGGAAAGGTGAACGAAAACCCACTCTTAATTAACTTTTCAGGAATAACTTTTTGTCCTTCGAGCACAAGCATGCTCATTTCACCAAGTAAAAGTTGAAGCGCAAACGATGGGGCAGGTATCCAGTGGGGACGATTTAAGACCGACCCAAGTGTTTTTCCAAAACTCTTCATCGTCACTGCATGAGGAGCACAAAAATTGACGGGACCAGCCAGCTCAGTTGATTCAATTACATGCCGAAGTCCGCTAACGACATCTTTTATATGTATCCAAGAAAGCCATTGATCCCCAGAACCAACCGTTCCTCCTGCAAACAAATGATAAGGAAGAGCGATTCTCGGCAGAGCACCATCTTTTTTGTCTAAAATGACTCCAAAGCGAGCAAATACAGTTCGCACCCCAAACTCTCTAGCCTCAAAGGTTGCGGCCTCCCATTTTTCCACCGTCTGAGCAAGGAAATCATCACCTGCTTTTTCGGTTGCTTCAGTAAAAGTATCGACAGTGGAGGTACCATAAAAGCCTATCGCGCTGGCATTGATAAGTAATTTTGGTTTTTGCTTTAAGTGTTTTATGATAGAAACTACCTCGTTCGTTGCGCTTACTCTGCTATTTAATATGGATGCTTTCCTTTTATCTGACCATCGTCCACTATTAATGGACTCCCCGGCGAGATTAATGAATACATCAACAGCCTCAAGCTCGCTAGCAGGATCTGCCCTACTTGAAAGCCACTTCACATAAGTGACCCCTTTTTGATACCCATTTTCGGGATTACGCGTTAAAATATAAAGATCATGTCCGTCCGCTCTGAGAGATTCAGTAAGAGCATTGCCGACAAGTCCAGTCCCGCCTGTTATGGCAATTCGCATCAGCTTTCCTCCTTATAAAAAATCATTTACTTTTATTCTACAAGATTGCCTTCATTTTCAGCGTACTCAAATGTGCTACATTACTACAAGAGGTGAATAAAGATGCCAACAATCACAAAAATAACTGTTCAAAAAAAACGAACCGATCGTTATAATATTTTCCTTGATCATGGAAAAGGAGAAGAATATGGTTTTAGTGTGGATGAGGACGTACTAATCAAACACAGCCTGAAAAAGGGTATGGAGCTTGATGACCTTCTCTTATCGGAAATAGCGTATTCAGATGATATACGAAAAGCTTACAACACAGCAGTAAATTATTTATCACGAATGATGCGAACAGAAGCTGAAGTAAGAAAACATTTAGTTGAAAAAGAAGTGGATGAGGTAATCATTCAAGAGGTCATTCATAAACTGAACGAATACCAATTTCTAAATGATGAACAGCTTGCCTTTGCCTATGTAAGAACTCAAATGAATACAACGGATAAAGGACCAACCGTTATCAAGAGAGAACTGAAGGAAAAAGGAATAGCTGAAACATATATTCTAGAAGCGATGGATGAGTTTCCATTTGAACTACAGCTTGAAAAAGCGGTTGCTTTATGTGAGAAATATATGAAGAAAAACAAACAAGAATCACAGAAAATCATGAAACAAAAGATCGACCAACTTTTATTCAGAAAAGGATATAACTCACAGGTCAACCAAGTTGCTCTTGAGCAAATCGAAGAAACAAGTGATAACGAAGAAATGGAGTCATTGCGTTATCAAGCAGAAAAGTTGGAACGTAAATACAGTAAATATACTGGATATGAGTATGAACAAAAAATGAAGCAAGCCCTTTATCGAAAAGGTTTTTCCATTGACACTATAACACAGTATTTAGAGTCCAAATAAAATCGTTTATTTGGACTCAATCACGACACATTCTTTCTCTTTCTGTGAAAAAATAATCTCTGCCACTTCTGCTGGAGAACGGAATTTGGAAGGGTCCTTTACATGTTCGGAATCTTTCCAAAAAGGTGTGTTCATACCCCCCATATACACCGCCGAAATAAGAACAGGTTTTTCTTCGTATTCCTTCTGTATGCTTTCAGTAAAGCCTCGAACGGCAAATTTACTTGCAACATACGCCGACTCATTCACTTTTCCCCGCAGCCCAGCGGTTGAAATGATATTCATAACAAAGCTTCCGTCTAATTTGCATATATTTGGAAGAACAGCTTGAGTCATATACATGGTTCCGAGGACATTCGTTTGAAACATCTCCTCGATCTCATTTTCCCTTATTTTATCAAAAGGACCGAAGAAACCAATGCCAGCATTGTTTATAAGTCCGACTACTTTATACTCCTTTAGAAGGGATTGAATGTTCGCGTCTACTTCCTGTTTGTTACGTATATCCATAACCATAATATGAGCGTTATTTAATTGCTTTCTAACTTCTGATAGGCTTTCTTCTGACCTTCCAACTAAAATAAGATGGTAGCCTTCCTTTCCATACTTTAAAGCTAACTCTCGGCCTAGACCCGTTCCAGCTCCTGTGATAATAACCGAATCCAATATGTATCTTCCTTTCGTCTGAGATAATATTATGGTACCATTACGTATACGAAAATACAGCCTAAGAAGCAGGTGGTTGGGATGGAAAAAGAAAAACGTTACAGTGAACTTTCAGAATTTGAATTACATCAAGAAATAGCTAAACTGAATGAGAAGGCAAGAAAAGCAGAGCAGTTAGGTATGGTAAACGAATATGCCGTATTAGAAAGAAAAGCAATAATGGCCAAAGCGTATTTATTAAATCCATTAGATTTTAAGCCTGGTGAGATATATGAAATTGAAGGAGATCCAGGCGCCTATTTTAGAATTGATTATTTAAACGGAGTGTTTGCGTGGGGTTATCGATTAGTGGGGAACAAACAGGAAGAGGCATTACCAATCTCGATGTTGAGAAAAGAGGGAACCAGACAGGCTGATTCCCGATAATTTTATTTACCCTCGAGTACTTGAATTTTTCATCCGTTCTTGTGGATGAGTATTAATGGTTCCATCCGCTCTTTTGGAAGCAAATTCAGGTTTTGCCCTTGGTTCACCCTGGAATTTATTACTGTTTTGGTTTGCAAAATCCTTTGCTTTATTTCGCATCGCATGACCCTCCTAAAAGATGAATGATGAAATAATCAAGCACTCTTAGTATGCTTAACTTATAGGGGATCGATAACTGGAAAAGAGGTGAAAAGAATGGAACATTATCAGCAAAAACTAATTGAATTATTATTAGAAAAAAATGATAAACTTTCGTATGGACAGGCCCAGACATGGGTGGAGCTTTTGTGGGATGATTTTGAAACAACAAGAGCAAAGGCCGGTTACTCCTACCGAGGAAGTGAGATGACTGAAAGAATTGTTCGACAATGGATCGATTATTATGGTGACAAGCTTCATGATTTTGTTGCTTCTAATCCGAAATATAAGCATCTGTTAGAGCAAGACCCAAGTGAACTTCATTAAAAAAGCGATGTCTACCGGAGACATCGCTTTTCGTTATCCAGGGATAATATCCAGCTTTTTACGTAATTTTTCTTCGCTAAAGATCCAACCCGTATAAGAGGAAAGGATATTAAGTTCAAGATCTAGTTGAACAATCGCCACAAATGGATAATGACCGTTACTACGATAGCGTAAGTCAATAAAACGTACTTCGTAATACGTATCATACTCATCCACTTCCCACCGATAAACAGGAGAAAACGATAGAAAAGCGGAAAGGTTTTTATCTAGCTTGGCTGCTTCAAGAACGGGGGTCTCAGGGACAGCGACGCGTTTAAACTGGTCAAGAATTCGTACTTTATTATCATGAGCACGTCCAACGAAGAATTGGTTCTTATTCATGACAGCAATTCGCCACTGGTGAAATTTCATAGTGGGAGCAATGATGATGTCTGTTGCATCTGGAACCAGTTTTTTCACCGCATGATAAACCTTTCGCTGAGTAATAAATCGAAAAATATAGTAGGCAACCAAAACGGCATACACACCAATAAACGTGTAACCGGGATGTGCTCCAAACACCCAAGCGAGTATCCCAACAATATGCATCGCAAAAATAAATGGATCAAACGTGTTAATAATACCAAGCGCCACCCATTTAGAAGAAAATGGCCGTAACGCCTGCGTACCATATGCATTGAAAATATCAACAAAGACATGAAAAAACACAGCTAAAAAGGTCCAAAGCCATAAGTGAAGTAAATTGGCATCTGGAAATATTGGATAAATAACAGCTATGATGGCCAATGGCCAAAGCAAAACAGCTGGGATGGAGTGTGTGATTCCACGATGGTTACGAATATAAACGGCATTGTTTCTAAGCTTCAATACGGTGTCAATATCGGGAGCTTGTGAGCCAACAAGAGTGGCAATCATGACACTAGTGGCTGTGGCGGAGCTGCTTGCTACAACAGGGTCGAGCGTCGCAAGTCCTCCTAAAGCTAATCCCATCACTACGTGTGTACCGGTATCCAAAGGAATCTCCCTCCTTTTTAGGAAATATTTTATCCTTCTCTTATCTTAATTTTATCAATAATCTTCTTGTAAAAATAGTGATTAATCGTTACTTTAAAGTAGTTGTAATAATTACTGTATAATCATTGTCCAATTTAAAGTTTTCGTAAAATATGAATGGGATAAGCTATTATATTCTCTTAGTATGTACTTGTTTAATTTTTTGGAGGCAAAAAAATGTCCAATTCTTTAAAAAACGTAACAAATATAAATAAAAAGGAATTTCAAAAGGATTTAATCGGCTGGTTTGAAAGAGAGCAGAGAGATCTTCCATGGCGGAAAGACCAAGATCCTTACAAAGTCTGGGTATCGGAGATTATGCTTCAGCAAACAAGAGTCGATACAGTCATTCCGTATTTTAACCGATTTATTTCAGAGTTCCCTACAATAGAAGCTTTATCTAATGCTGATGAGGAAAAAGTATTAAAAGCTTGGGAAGGCTTAGGCTATTATTCAAGAGTCCGTAATCTTCAATCAGCGGTTCGAGAGGTTCATGAGCAATATGGAGGAAAAGTACCAAATACACCAAAAGAAATCTCCAGCTTAAAAGGGGTTGGTCCCTATACGGCAGGCGCCATTCTATCAATAGCCTATGGAGTACCTGAACCAGCCGTTGATGGGAATGTCATGCGAGTATTTTCCAGGATTCTTTCGATTTGGGATGATATTGCGAAAGCATCTAGTAGAAAAGTGTTCGAGGAAGCTGTTCGCGCCTTTATTTCGCATGAAAACCCATCATATTTTAACCAAGCATTAATGGAACTAGGTGCATTAATTTGTACGCCAACTTCGCCATCATGTTTGCTCTGTCCGGTTCGTGAACACTGTCATGCCTTCGAGGAAGGAACTCAAAACGAATTGCCTGTTAAAACGAAAGCAAAAAAACAACGAAAAGTTCAACTTGCAGCAGTTGTTCTGAAAGATACTGAGGGACGAACGGTTATTCAAAAGCGACCTTCTTCCGGTTTGCTAGCGAATTTGTGGCAGTTTCCAAATGTAGAAATCCATCTTCCTGTATTAGGGGATAGAGAGCAGTTATTATCTAATCTAAAGGAAGAATATGAAATTCAATGTGATATAGGGGAGCTTGTAGGCCATATTGAACATGTTTTCTCACATCTTGTATGGAATATTAATGTATATGAAGGAACACTAGTAGAGCCTATCAAATCATCAGATACTTTGAAGCTGGTTGACCAGGAGGAAATAGAAAGCTTTGCCTTTCCGGTTTCCCATCAGAAAATGCTTCGTCAATACTATAAAAAAGAGTAAACGCCACTTTCCATGTGGCGTTTTTTCTATATATGGTCACTTCCGTTTTTAAAATTAATCGTAAGAAATCCTAGTTCCATGCGTCCAGTCTGCCTCATTTCGATGAAGCCCACCACGCTGTTCAATTTCCTTAATAATCTCTCGGTGAATAGTGACACCTTCTGAATTTAAATACGGCATAATTTGTTGAAGAGAGTGATGAAAAAAAGCCAACTCTTCTTTTTTCCAATCCGTTTTTGGTATCATGGAGAGTTCTGTCATATCTCGACCTACATACATTGTCTCACACATCCTCTATTTTTCTTATAGATGTATTGTGGTAATCTTATTTGTGAACTATTCATATAAAAGAAAAATTAATAGTAAATGAAGGGATATGTTACATATGACAAATAAAGTAGCATTAATTACAGGAAGTAGTAGAGGGATTGGAAAATCAACTGCCCTACGATTAGCAAAAGAAGGATACGATATTGTCGTTAACTATGCTCGCAGCAAAAAAGCGGCGTTAGAAACAGCAGCAGAAATTGAGGCTCTTGGTAGAAAGGCATTAGTTGTTAAAGCAAATGTTGGTGATGTTAGTAAAATTAAAACGATGTTTGAAGAAATTGGTGCTCATTTTGGAAGACTCGATGTATTTGTAAGTAATGCTGCATCAGGTGTTCTTCGCCCAGCCATGGAACTTGAAGAATCTCACTGGGAATGGACGATGAACATTAATAGCAAGGCACTCTTATTTTGTGCTCAAGAAGCGGCAAAACTGATGGAGAAAAATGGCGGAGGAAAAATTGTGAGTATCAGCTCACTTGGGTCCATTCGCTATTTGGAAAATTACACAACTGTTGGTGTATCTAAGGCAGCACTTGAAGCACTTACTCGTTATTTAGCTGTGGAGTTAGCACCAAAAAACATTCGAGTGAATGCTGTTTCAGGTGGGGCAATTGATACGGAGGCACTTCTTCATTTTCCAAATCGTGAAGAAATGTTGGAAGAAGCAAGACAAAAAACACCTGCAGGGAGAATGGTTGAAATTGATGATATGGTGAACACGATCATGTTCTTATTAAGCGATGGATCCGATATGATTCGTGGACAAACAATAATCGTTGATGGAGGAATTTCCTTACTAGTTTAAAAAATGGAAAAAATTTCTTTAGGATAGACCAATCACCTCTTGGATAAATTAATTTCTGTGGAGGTGATTACAATGGCAAAGCAACCAAACAAAACTCAATCTGGAACTAACGTTCAAGAAGTGAGACAACAAAACGCTGCTTCAGCTGGACAAGGTCAATTCGGTACTGAGTTCGCAAGCGAAACTAACGTACAACAAGTACGTCAACAAAACGCTCAAGCTGAGTCTCGCAAAGGCCAAAACTCTTAATATTAACCACAGTAAGGTGCTCTTTCTAATCGGAAAGAGCACCTTATTTATTTTTATTCACCTCTTCGACAAAACTTCTAATACGTCTACATAACTAGTCAAAGGAAACTCATGAAGCTTACCGAATAGTATATATATCGAAAAAGAAGGCGGTGGACGATGGTGAGTGATTTTTCACGATTAGTTGGTGAACAAATGGCTACAATGGAAAAGCTACTATACATACAAACAGAGCTTGAACGCTGTCAGGAAATTGAAGAGGAATTGAGATTGCTGCAAAAGCATGCGAAGATGGAAAGTATTCAGGATGAGATTCAGCAAATGAAGCAGGATTTGCGCGATATTCACCAAATTTTTGAAAGACAAACGGAGGAGCTTATTCGCTCATATCAAGAAGCAGAAACAGCTTTAAAAAGATAAAAAGAGAAAAAAACACAATTTTACTAATTTTATACGTAAATTATTAAAGCCTTTGAGAAATTTCAAGGGCTCTTTGTTTTAAATTCGATGTTTTACCGTTATAATAGTAGAAAACAGGAAATGTTCTTTGTAACCTTTTGAGGAAAACTTTTATTATATTAGCATTTTTTAGGTTTCGGGAGCGTTCGATTAATGAAAGTAGGGAGAAAAATGGGCGTACCCATGGAAGGTGAACCGATCCAAATACATAGTTACAAACATAATGGTCACATCCATCGAGTATGGGAGGAGACTACCGTATTAAAGGGAACGCAAGGATTAGTCATTGGTGGAAATGACCGTACCATCGTAACTGAATCGGATGGAAGAACGTGGATTACTAGAGAACCAGCTATATGTTATTTTCATTCTCAATACTGGTTTAATGTCATCGGAATGATACGTGAAGATGGAGTGTATTATTATTGCAACATAAGCTCCCCATTTATTTTTGATGGAGAAGCATTAAAATACATTGACTATGACCTTGATATTAAAGTGTTTCCAGATATGACTTTTAATTTGTTAGACGAGGATGAGTACGAGCGTCATCGTATTGAAATGAACTACCCGGAAGTCATTGATAAAATTCTTCGCGCAAATGTGGACAACCTGATTAGTTGGATTCGCCAAGGAAAAGGACCTTTTGCACCAGATTTTATTGATACATGGTACGAAAGATATTTAACATACAGACGGTAATCATTTAACGAAAGAAAACGCCTGTTGTCACTAGTTGCAACAGGTTTTTCTTTATGTGAGTAAGGGCTGAATGGAGGGTGTCAAGATGAGTAGCATTCGAAGGTATTTACACTTTGTAAAACCGTATCGATTACAAATCATCGGGACAATCATTATTGG
The DNA here is from genome assembly GCF_038002965.1 of Robertmurraya sp. FSL R5-0851. Taxonomy (NCBI): domain Bacteria; kingdom Bacillati; phylum Bacillota; class Bacilli; order Caryophanales; family Bacillaceae; genus Robertmurraya; species Robertmurraya sp. FSL R5-0851. The sequence goes on from NZ_JBBOOE010000001.1 coordinate 1,006,539, forward strand.
AATCATTAAGTTTGTCATACCGCTATTAATTCCGATTTTAATTAAATATGTCCTAGATGATATCGTTGGTAATCAAACATTATCGGCTGATGAAAAAACGAGTAAGCTATTAATGATCATGGCCATTATGATGGTTATTTTTGTTGTTGCTAGACCGCCAATTGAATACTATCGACAATACTATGCCCAATGGGTTGCGAGTAAGATTTTATACGATATAAGAGACAAGCTTTACACGCATATTCAAAAATTGAGTTTCAAATTCTATTCAAATAACAAAGCGGGGGAAGTCATCTCACGTGTTATAAATGACGTGGAGCAAACAAAAACATTTGTCATTACAGGACTAATGAATTTATGGCTAGATATGGCCACTATAGCAATTGCCATCATCTTAATGATGATGATGGATGTTAAGTTAACTCTTGTTTCACTTGTTTTGTTTCCTTTTTACGCCTTTTCCGTAAAGTATTTCTTCGGCAATTTACGGGGACTTACCAGAAAAAGGTCACAGGCTCTTGCTGAAGTCCAAAGTTTTCTGCATGAGAGAGTTCAAGGAATGTCTGTTATTAAAAGTTTTGCAGTAGAAGACTATGAGCAGGAACGCTTTGATAAGCAAAATAGGAATTTTCTAACAAAAGCGCTAGACCATACAAAATGGAATGCGAAAGCCTTTTCGGTTGTAAATACGATAACAGACATCGCTCCGCTCATTGTCATTGGATATTCAGGCTATCAGGTTGTTCAAGGAAATCTTTCGATAGGAGAAATGGTGGCATTTATTGCCTATATTGATCGACTTTATAATCCGTTACGAAGATTGGTTAATTCGTCCACCACATTGACCCAATCCATTGCCTCGATGGATCGTGTGTTTGAATTTGTGGATGAAAAGTATGATATAGATGATTCACCGGATGCAGTTGAATGTAAAAATGTTGTTGGAAACGTTCACTTTCAAAATGTCTATTTTCGATACAATGAGAATGAACAAGATATATTAAAAAATATAAATCTTCTAGTGACCCCAGGGGAGACCATTGCACTTGTAGGTATGAGTGGAGGCGGTAAATCCTCTTTGATAAGTTTAATTCCTAGGTTTTATGATGTAACAGGTGGAGCGATTTTTTTGGATGGACAAGATATCCGTTCCTTACAGGTACGCTCACTCAGAGATAAGATAGGAATGGTTTTACAAGATAGTATTTTATTTAGTGATTCGGTTAAAGAGAATATTTTACTAGCTAAACCAGGGGCATCAGACGAAGAGGTAATTGCAGCTGCCAAGGCAGCGAATGCTCACGAATTTATCATGAACCTACCTGAAGGATACGAAACGAAGGTAGGAGAAAGAGGCGTCAAACTTTCTGGTGGGCAAAAGCAACGGATAGCTATTGCCAGAGTATTTATTAAAAATCCACCAATTCTTGTGATGGATGAGGCCACTTCGGCTCTAGATCTAGAGAGTGAGGCATTAATTCAAGAGGCTTTTGAAAAGCTTGCAAAAGACCGAACAACCTTTATTGTTGCTCACCGACTGTCTACGATCACTCATGCAGACCGAATAGTCTTGATAGAGAATGGGGAGATTACTGAAATCGGAAAGCATGAAGAACTGATGAAAAAGCAAGGAAACTATTATAAATTATTCCAAATTCAACAGTTAGAGCATTAACATCACCCCCGAGGGATAAACCTTCGGGGGCTTTTTGTCATGTCTCCTTAGACTTATTCATAAGATAGAGAGGATGGCAATAAAAAATTACTATGTTAACATATTATTCTAAAAATTAGTAAGATTGAGAAATAGTTGTAGACTTACCAGTATTTATAGAATAAAATGAAAAAAAAGAATGAATTGAATATTCAGTAAGAGAGGAGTAACCTTGTGAGTCAAACTCCAGTATTAGATGTAAAACAGCTCCAGACGACCTTTTTTTCCACAGATGGAGAGATTCCTGCCGTTGACCAAATCAGCTTCTCTGTAAATAAGGGTGAGATTCTTGGAATCGTTGGTGAATCAGGATGTGGAAAGAGTGTAACGTCCTTGTCTATTATGAAGCTCATTCCCCAGCCACCAGGGAAAATAACCAATGGCGAGATCTGGTTAAATGGTGAAAATCTTGTTCAAGCTTCAGAGAAAAGAATGCGTGAGATAAGAGGCAATGAAGTTGCGATGATTTTCCAAGAACCGATGACTTCCCTTAATCCGCTTTTTACAATAGGAAATCAATTAATAGAAGGAATACGAATACATAAGAAAATGAGTAAAAAAGAAGCGCGAAACGAAGCGATCCAGATGTTAAAGCTTGTTGGACTTCCACGTGCTGAACAAATAATCGATGAATACCCTCATCAGCTATCAGGTGGCATGAGACAGCGTGTCATGATTGCGATGGCCCTTTCCTGTCACCCGCGACTACTAATTGCCGACGAACCGACAACCGCATTGGATGTTACGATACAGGCGCAAATTCTAGCGTTAATGAAGGATTTGAATGAAAAACTGGATACAGCAATCGTCATGATTACCCATGATCTAGGGGTAGTCGCAGACCTTTGTCAGAGGGTCATCGTCATGTATGCGGGGAAAATTGTTGAGGAAGCAGAAGTAAGAGACATATTCAAAAATCCAAAGCATCCATACACGATGGGACTATTACAATCAGTACCAGATGTTAGAGAGAAAAAGGAGCGACTTTATTCCATTCCTGGAAACGTTCCGAAGCCTGGATCCATACAAAAAGGCTGTCGTTTCGCAGCCCGCTGTGAAAAGGCGCACGATCGTTGTTTCATAGAGGATCCAAAACTCTATCAATTGGAGAATGGTCAAAGTGTAAGATGCTTCCTCCATGAAGGAGTTGTTGCTCATGACTGATGTTTTATTGAAAGTGGATAATCTAAAAAAATATTTTCCTATTACAGGCGGATTGTTTGGAAAAACAGTCGGACATGTTAAAGCAGTTGATGATGTTAGTTTTTATGTTCGAAAGGGAGAAACGCTAGGTCTAGTTGGTGAATCAGGTTGTGGTAAATCAACAACTGGCCGTGTATTAATGCGTTTGCTAGAAGCCACAGAGGGTAAGGTTGTTTTTGAGGATCAAGAATTAACAAGCCTAAATTCAAATGCCATGAGAAAAATGAGAAAAGAAATTCAAATGGTCTTTCAGGACCCTTTTGCCTCTTTAAATCCTCGCCATACAGTTGAAAAGATTCTCGAAGAACCGTTGATCGTACATGGAATTGGTGATAAGGAAGAGCGAAAAAGAAGAGTGAGAGAAATGCTTGAGGTGGTAGGTTTAAGCAGCTACCATGCGAAAAGATACCCGCATCAATTCAGCGGTGGTCAAAGGCAACGGATAGGGATTGCTCGTGCATTAATGACCAAGCCAAAGCTTATTATAGCTGATGAACCGGTTTCCGCACTTGACGTATCCATTCAATCACAGGTGTTAAACCTTCTTGAGGATCTGCAAAAGGACTTTGGTTTAACCTATATCTTTATTGCGCATGATCTTGGAGTAGTCAAACATATTAGTGATCGAGTGGGAGTTATGTATTTAGGTAGATTGGTAGAAATCACTGAATCAGAGAAGCTTTACGAAAAGCCTCTCCACCCGTACACAAGAGCTTTACTTGATTCCATTCCGATACCTGACCCAGATATCAAAAAGGATCGAGAGCTTTTAAGCGGAGATCTTCCAAGCCCTTCTAACCCTCCAATGGGTTGTGCGTTTCACACACGTTGCCGGGATTGTATGGATATTTGTAAAACATCAAGACCTGAAATGAAAGAAGTTGAACCTGGTCACTTTGCCGCATGTCACCTTTACTAAAGAGTGCTTGAGGCATGGATGATAAATAAAAAAGAGAGTAATGAACTCTCAAATTAAGAGGGGGAAAAACATTGAAAAAGCGTACTAGTCTTATGTTCCTTGCTTTTATCCTAATGCTTTCATTAGCATTGGTTGGATGTAGCAAGAACACAGCTAATGAGTCTTCTTCAGAAGGAGAAGGTTCAGGAAACGAGGAAGCTGCGGTTGATACATTAGTTTTTGGACGTGGTGGAGATTCGGTCTCACTAGACCCAGCTACTGCTACTGACGGTGAATCTTTTAAAGTAACTAAGAACGTTTTTGAAACCTTGATTGAATTTGGAGAACAAGATACAGAGCTTGCTCCAGGATTAGCAACAGAGTGGACGAATAGTGAAGATGGCTTAACTTATACATTAAAGCTACGTGAAGGGATCAAATTCCATGATGGAACAGACTTCAACGCAGCAGCTGTTAAGTTTAACTTTGACCGCTGGGCAAGTGGTGATAAAGAACAATATTATTACTACAACTCTCAATTCGGTGATCGTATCAAAGAAGTGAAAGTGGTAGATGACTACACAGTTGAATTTGTTCTAAATTCTCCATTAGCACCATTTTATAAAAACTTGGCTATGAGCCCATTTGCGATTGCGAGTCCTGCTGCAATTGAAGAATATGGCGATAAGTTCATGGAAAATCCAGTTGGTACAGGTCCATTCGTATTTAAAGAGTGGAAGCGTAATGACAGAATTACAATTGTAAAGAACGAAGAATACTGGCAAGAAGGATTACCGAAGCTTAACCAAGTTATTTTCCGTGCAATTCCTGATAACTCTGCACGATTAAATGCATTATCTTCAGGTGAAGTGGACCTAATTGATGGTGTAAACTTCTCGGATGTTGGAACAATTGAGGCAAATGCCGATTTACAAACATTCTACCGTCCATCTTTGAACATTGCATACCTTGGTTTAACAAGTACACGTGGTCCGTTAAAGGAAAAATTAGTTCGTCAAGCGCTTAACTATGCAGTAGACAAAGAAGCTCTTATCGATGCATTCTACGCTGGAGCTGCGGAGCCTGCGAAGAACCCAATGCCTCCAGTTGTTGCTGGATACAATGACGATGTTGTTGATTATGAGTATGATCCTGAAAAAGCGAAAGAACTTTTAAAAGAAGCTGGCTTTGAAAATGGATTTGAAATGGAACTTTGGGCTATGCCTGTAGCAAGGCCTTATATGCCAGATGGCCAAAAAGTGGCAGAAGCACTTCAAGCTAACTTCGAAGCAATCGGAGTAAAAGCTAAAATTGTTACTTATGAGTGGGGTACTTACTTAGACAAGGCTCGCCTTGGAGAAGCAGATACATTCTTACTTGGCTGGACAGGTGACAACGGTGATGCTGATAACTTCTTATATGTATTACTTGACCAAGATAGCATCGGAAGCAATAACTACTCTTACTATCAAAACCAAGAAGTTCACGATCTATTGGTAGCAGCGCAATCTACAGCTGACCAAGCTGAGCGTGAGAAGCTTTATAAAGAAGCGCAAGTATTAATTAAAGAAGATGCTCCATGGATTCCACTAGTACACTCACAACCAGCTTTAGCAGGAAAAGCGAATCTTACGGGCTTCCTTCCGCATCCAACTGGTTCTGATATTCTTTCAACGGTTGAATTCAAATAATAATAAGGAAAAGGGAGTGGAGTTTCGCTCCCTTTTTTCACTCTACTCACCCTAAATTGAAGCGAGGTGGACTATGCTTACTTATATCGTTAAACGATTATTTTCCTTGATTCCAGTTCTTCTTGGATTATCATTAGTTGTCTTTTTTATGATTCGAGCGATACCGGGTGATCCAGCTCAATTAATTCTAGGTCAGCTTGCAACTAAGGAGGCAGTTGAGGCATTAACGAAACAGCTGGGACTCGATCAGCCATGGTTCGTTCAGTATTTTCATTATCTAGGAAACTTGTTAACAGGAGATCTTGGGGAGTCAATCAGAACAAAAGCTCCCATTTCTGAAGAAATGGTCCCTTATTTAATGGCAACAATTGAACTTTCCTTCTGTGCGATGTTAGTGGCAGTTGTGGTTGGTGTTAATGCAGGAATCATCAGCGCATGGTTCCAAAATTCATGGTTTGACTATGTAGCTATGGTATTAGCATTAATAGGTGTATCCATGCCAATCTTTTGGCTTGGTCTAATGGAACAATGGGTATTTGCGATTAATTTAGATTGGCTGCCAACTTCGGGCAGGGAAGAAGTAAGAAATCCGGTTACTGCTATAACGAATATTTATATTATTGATACCATCATTCAAGGGAGAACGGATCAGCTTGTTGAAGTTATTAAACATCTTGTTCTTCCTAGTATCGCGTTAGCTACAATTCCAATGGCAATCATTGCAAGAATCACACGTTCAACCATGCTTGAAGTGATGCGGTCAGACTTTATCCGTACAGCGCGTGCAAAAGGATTAAAAATGTTCTGGGTTGTGTACAAGCATTCATTAAAAAATGCTATTATTCCAGTTTTGACTATCATTGGACTTCAAACAGGGTTACTATTAGGTGGTGCCATCCTTACTGAAACGATATTTAGTTGGCCGGGAATTGGTCGTTATATTTATGAAGCAATTGGATACCGTGACTATCCGGTAGTGCAGTCTGGAGTATTAGTTATTGCTTTTATCTTTGTCATGATTAACTTAGTCATCGACTTATTATATGCAGCGATAGATCCTCGAATTAAGTACCATTAATTGAAAGGAGGGGCTTCAATGGAACTTTCAACACAAAAAAATGATCAGCCCATTATTGAAACAGACGAGAAGGTTGTTTCACCTTGGCTGGAAGCTTGGATGAGCTTTAAGAAGAATAAGCTTGCAGTAATTGGAGCGTTCATTGTTATATTCTTTATCTTGGTCGCCATATTTGCTCCATTAATTGCACCGTATACATTTAAGGAGCAAATGCTTTCTAACCGTTTGTTACCACCATCGAGTGATCATTGGTTCGGAACGGATGATTTTGGTCGAGATATATTCTCGAGAGTTGTATATGGGGCAAGAATCTCCCTATGGGTTGGTTTTTTAGCCGTTTTAGGATCAATCGTAGTTGGCTGTTTACTAGGAATATTAGCAGGATATTACGGTAAATGGGTGGATGCGATTATCTCTAGAACATTTGATATTATGCTTGCTTTCCCAAGTATTTTACTAGCTATTGCTATTGTGGCTGTTCTTGGTCCATCTTTACGTAATGCATTAATTGCAATTGCCATTATCAATATTCCAAACTTTGGTCGATTAATTCGTTCAAGGGTATTAACGGTTAAGCAGGAAGAATATATTATGGCAGCAAAAGCGGTGGGAATGAAAAACTCTCGTATTTTATTTCATCATGTGTTGCCGAATAGTATGGCTCCGATTATTGTTCAAGGAACTTTAGCAATAGCAACTGCCATTATTGAAGCTGCAGCTTTAGGGTTTTTAGGACTGGGAGCAGAGGCGCCAAACCCTGAATGGGGGAAAATGTTAGCAGATGCAAGAACTTTCCTAATTCAAGCACCTTGGACAATGATATTCCCAGGACTTGCTATTATGTTGACCGTTCTTGGATTTAACTTAATGGGGGATGGTTTACGAGACGCACTAGACCCTCGAATGAAGAACTAACAAAAAGCAGCTGACAAAAATCAGCTGCTTTTTCCTATATTAATCTTGAATCTCCTCGAAATTCACTTCATTGACTTCTTTATGATACGAATGGAAACTGTTAACGAGAACATCTAGATGCTCTAACGTTTCGTCGTACTCTACCATAGCGGAAACGACTTGCATTGTATGAAAAAAGACATTATCGTTTTCGTGCTCATTCAATTTATCTTGTTGAGAAAGAAATAAATTAAATAGATCTTTTCTATTCAAACAGAAATTGCCTACCTCATGATTTGGTGGCATTTTTCCTTTGCCGGCAAATCGGTACATGATTTGTTCATGAGAATCAATTAAACAATCAAGTTGTTGCTGAAGTTCTAATTTAAACTCATCTGGTAGTTGAGAAAGTTCATTTTCATATCGATGAAGCCTTTTTAATACATTGAGTGCTCGTTTGGTTGTCGAAATCATTTGACGATAAATGACCAGCTTCCTAGCCTTTACAATATCATTCTTCTTAAAATAATTTCGATCTTCCTTATATAAAATATATAACTGATCGAGTTTAATCACCATATCCTTTAATTTTTCAATATCATTCTTTAGCAAATGATGATCAGAAGCGTTTCTTGTGTTCATTCGTATCCAGCGGGTGATTTCATCCATCATATTAGATGTTTTAAAGAAAAGCTTATTTTCATATTTAGGTGGTAGAAATACTAAATTAACCATAAAAGCTGCGAATATTCCAAGCATAATGGTAGAAAATCGAATAATCGCGAATTCAATAAACGTATCACCAGGGTTTTCCATAATTGCGATAATGGTAACAAGTGCAAGTGGAATGGTCTTTTCTATATTTAATTTAAGATTGATAAGAATCACAATAATAGCTGCCAGCCCAATGATAACTATGTTATTTCCAAGCGTTAATACAAATAATACCGCAATTACGGCACCGATTAAATTTCCTTGTGCTTGTTCAATAATCGTTAAATAAGATCGGTATACGGTGGGTTGTAAAGCAAAAATTGCAGCAATTCCGGCGAAAACAGGGGAAGGTAATTGGAAAACCTCCGCAAGAAACAAAGATAAAACAATTGCAATTCCCGTCTTAAGAATGCGGGCGCCAAGCTTCATAAGTAAATAATTCCTTTCCTACTACTGATAAGTTTTAATAACAATAATGTACTATACAGTGATTAAAATGTAAGTTCAAGGGTTATTTATATGATTTTTTATATATTATATGATATTTATGCAATATTATTTTGTAAGCTTTTATTACAAAAAAAAATGCCCACAGAAAGGGGCATTTTTTTGTACAAGCTCTATTAAAAATCACTCTGTAGAAACCGATGGATCGGCTTGCTCTTTTACTGGTATTGCTTGAACGAAGTGCTGTTCAGGTTGTTTTAAAAGCTCAGCAAGTTGATTAGCTTCTTCTACTTGACCTTGCTCTTGAAGCAATGCAACATATTGACCTAGAAGTTCCTTGATATCTTGCTTGCCTTCTTCTGATAAATTCGTGATAGAGATTTTGGCACCTTTAGCAATTCTTCGTTGTAACGCTTCTTTTGTTAAGCCCATTTCTGGCTGATGTCTTAGGTAAACAACTCCACCAGTCATACCTGCACAAATCCATGGTCCTGGATCACCAAGAACAAGGCCGCGGCCATTTGTCATGTATTCGAAGGCAAAACCTTTAATATTTGCTCTTGCTCCGATATTTCCATTTTCAACAGTTGGAATTGGTTTCGTTATTTGACCACCAATAATGATATCTGCACCAGATAGACGAATTCCAGCACGAGCATCGGCATTTCCTTGTGCAACTAAAAGACCATGCTGTGCTCCGTATCCAAACCCTTTACCAACGGAACCGTTCAAGTACTTGCCGTTTTTCCCTTGAGCTTTAAAGATAAGGATTTTTCCACCCACAGATGTCTTACCTGTACCGTCTTGTGCGCCACCGTTCACTTCAATACTGATTCCATCGCTGTTATAAGCACCTAAGCCGTTTCCAGGGATAGAGCCTTTTTTGTATTTCAACTGAACAGGAGGTAGATTGCGGTATGATCCATCTAAGCGACCACGTACGCGGTGACAAGATACTCGGCTACCTAATACTCTTTGTTCAGATGTAACACTGTGGAACTCACGAGATTGGTGTAACTCATCAACGCTTGCATCTAAATACTCTGCACCAACAGCAACTTGGAGCTGCTTTTCCTCTGCAGTAGCTGCAGCTTCCTTATGATGAAGCTGACCAATTTCAAGTGGCTTTAACAAATATGTTAAGTTCAGTTGATCTTGACCCTTTGTTTGCTCAAGTAGATCAGAGCGACCAACGATGTCTTGAAGATTCTTTACTCCAAGTGATGCAGTAAGCTCTTTCAGCTCATTGGCAAATGCTGTGTAAAAGTTTACAATCGCTTGGACTGCTAAGTCAGATTGTCTAGGAACGAAACGTCTTAAACCATGTTCTTTAGCTTGTGCTTCAGAATCAATTTGTGTCGCAATTCCAACGTGACATGTATCTAGATGACATCCACGACAAGTGGTACATCCAATAGCAATCATGGAAAGTGTTCCGAAACCAATACGGTTAGCTCCAAGAAGCATGACCTTAATGACGTCTTGAACACTCTTAATTCCACCGTCAGCCCAAAGCTCTACATGATCTCGCAGTCCTGCTTCAAGAAGGGCGTTGTGAGCTGCTTTAACACCGATTTCTACTGGAAGACCAACATGTTGAAGGGCATGAATTCTTGCTGCACCTGTTCCGCCGTCAAATCCACTTAGGGTAATAATATCTGCTCCAGCTTTTGCAATCCCAACGGCGATGGTTCCAATGTTTGGTACAACAGGAACTTTTACAGCCACTTTTGCTTTGTCATTAGCTGTTTTTAATTCATGAATCATTTGTGCCAAATCTTCAATGGAATAAATATCATGGTTGTTCGATGGCGAGATTAAGTCAGAACCGATCGTTGCATTACGTGCTTCAGCAATTTTTGCAGTAACCTTTGATCCAGGTAAGTGACCACCTTCACCAGGCTTCGCACCTTGACCAATTTTAATTTCCAGTAGGTTAGAAGAGTTTAATAATTCAGCGTTAACTCCGAAACGACCGGAAGCTACCTGCTGTCCACGTGTACGTGGATACTTACCAAGCATATCCTTAATCTCTCCGCCTTCACCATTTAAGCTGACCATGTTAAGTCGATCTGCACCTTCAGCATAAGCGCGGAAAGCAATCTCATTTTGAGAACCGAATGACATCGAAGCGATAACGAATGGAAGATCATGATCTCCTACTTTTAAGCTAACATCTGCTGCTTTCACAGTAGACTTTACTTTCTTTAAACTTGTTAAGTGACGAATCGTAACTGGATTCTGCTCTTCTTGTTCAGAGATTTTCTCCTTTAATGGAGTATAGTCTCCGGTGGATGCAACTTCTCCAATTGCTTTCCAAATACGTGGGAAGAGATTGAATGTTTTTCCGATTCTTTCTTTTTCATTATGATAGTCAGTGGCTCTTGCAATGGCATCTTCTTTTAGTGTTGCAAAATTATGCACAGATTGTTCAGAACCAAAGAAATTAACGACTTTAAGTGCGTTTGCAATTTCATCATTTAAGCCGATTGCAGAGAACAGGCGGCTATAACCACGTAGCTCATGGATACCAATGGTAGAGATAACCTTCTCAAGGCCTTTTGTAAGGGCGGAGTATAGGTTCACCAATGGCTTTGTTGATTCATCATATACAGTGATAAACATATAGTAAGGGCTAATTAAGTCTGCTCCTAGACCAAAAGCGACAATCACATCATGTAATGAACGGATGGAAGCAGAACGAAGGAGAAGGGAACAATTTCTTCTAACCTCTGCTTTTACAAGTGCTTGATCAATAGCAGACGTTGCTAAATGAGGATCAAGCCAAAAATGACCATCATGATGTGCATGGTTATCGTCAAGGACTAGAAGTGTTTTTCCGCTATTTACAGCTTCAACAGCTTCAGATTGTAGTCGAGATAGTGCTTCAGCAACTGTCTCATCCGTCTTAATAGTTGTTGAAATATAAGCTACAAGCTTTTGTTGTCCAAAATGGTTCGTTAATTGATCATAGCTAGGTTGATTTAGTTCTTTACTAATCTCATAACCAGCTGATCCTTCTATTAAAATAGGAGTCGTTAATTCTACTACATTTCCTTTTTTATTGCTTGTGAATAAAGAAGGTCTTTGGCCAATTATGACGCGAGTTGAGAAGTGTTCGGTTTCACGATCACGGTCGATTGCTGGATTGGTAACAACCGCAACACTCTCTTTAATATAGTCAGCCAGATTTTTACGCTCAGGATTTAGAGAAGCCAATGGTGAGTCATGGCCCAAAGAACGAATAGGCTCTACACCTTTTTCAGCCATCTGTTCTACTAACTGAACGTGGTCACGCTCCCAGCCAAATGCTTTGTATTGTCCGTTGTGTAATTTTGTTGGGTAGTTCATTGAGATATTTTTATCAAGAGCTGGTGTATCAAGACGTACTCTCGCATCCTTAATGTCGCAACGCTTAGAAAATCTTTCGTATACAGCAGCTTGGTAATCATCATGCTCATAAAGCTTTAATGTGTCGCCATCCCACTTGAAACCTACTTTTTCACCTGGTGCTAATGGCTTTGGTTCATTTACATATTCACTTGATGGAATAATTCCTGGTTCTGAAGAGAACAGGTATGACGTTTCTGTCTCAAGCATCCATAGTGGACGTAATCCAAGGGCATCCACACTAAATGCTGCTTCATCACCAAAACGAGAGACAATTCCAGCAGGGCCTTGTGCGAAATGTCCCCACGCCTCACGCATATAAGTATATAAATCTTGTAAATGTTCAGGGTATGATTTGATTTCGTTCACGATTGGAGGGAAGACTAGATCAAGTGCCTCAAATAGTGAGTATCCATCACGACAAATCAACGTCTCCATTGTTCTACTTAAGTCTTGTGAGTCACTACCATCTTTTACAAGAGGTACACCGATTAATCGAGCTTCGTCTCTTAGCTTAGCAATGGTGTTAATTTCCCCATTGTGTCCAAGTACGCTGAAAGGTTGAACACGGAAAAAGCTAGACAATGTATTAGTTGAGTATCGGTTGTGTCCCAGTGTCATAGTAGAAGCAACAATAGGATTTGCTAAGTCAGCATAGTACTTAGGTAGAATATCACCAGCACCCATTACTTTATATACAGCATGGTATTGGCTTAAGGATGCTACATGTACATTTTCATTTTTTTCAAAATCGATAATCAGATTAAAAAGCTTGTTAGAAAGCTCATGACCTGAAACATCTGCTAAAGCAGCAAACTGCCAGAACACAGGATTTTCTTGAATCGCAATAGGTCCTAATGCAGAAGAATTGGTTACTTCGTCTGATTCTAATACAATAGTAAAATTTGAATCCTTTAATTTAGCGATCAAGTCAGTTTTAATTTCTTCAGGAGTGTGCTTACTACTAATGAAGATATGACCTACGACAAAGTTGTCATTGTCAACGATGCTTTCGTCAGCTCCTGCATTAGTTAGCTTTTCTTTCCATAATGCTGTAGGAATATCGATGTGAATACCTACTCCATCGCCTTCTCCGTTAATAAATCCTGCTCGGTGATTCATGGTGACAAGTGCGTTGATACAATTAAAGATATTCTCTCTTGTAGGCTTATTTGATTTTTCTAAGCTCGATACAATACCGCATGCATCATGCTCTTCGCGGTAGAACTCTTTAAATAAAGAAGGGGTCCATTGTTCTGTCATACTTTTCGGCTGATCGGGAATATTTGGTCCCTCAAAAGCCGTTTCACCTCCTGATCAAAGATCTATTTGTAAAAACGAATTTAAAATAATTGCGGATACAAGCGTTGGTTTAACGAGTCAGTGTTTTAAAGGTGGGGTTAACTTACCTTGATCTTTACCTTCTTTGGGAAGGAACACTGGCTACAAGAACGGTCGAACATAAAACAAAATTGCTTAATTTATAATATCATATGAATTTTCAGAAATCAATTAAATATGCAAAAAGTTGGATAGGGAGAAAGGAAAAAATATTGGAAATTTATAGCCTTATACTAGCTATGGAAACGTTTTCAATAAGTAAAAATTAAAAAACGGAACTTTTGTAAAGTTCCGTAATGTATAAAAATATGAATAATTATTCGCTCTTTAATAACTCAAATGCATTATTAACCGCAAAAATGGTTGCTTCAATATCGTCTTTTGTATGGGCAATTGTAATAAACCATGCTTCATACTTAGAAGGTGCTAGATTAATTCCTTGGTGAAGCATATGCTTGAAAAATCTACCGAACATCTCTCCATCAGTGTTTTCAGCCTGTTCGTAATTAAATACTTTTTCATCCGTGAAATAAATGGTTAATGCTCCTTTTAATCGGTTAATGGTGATAGAGATGTTGTGTTTTTCCGCTGCTTGTAAAATTCCTTCCTCGAGCACGGCACCTAACCCGTCTAAATATTCATACACTCCATCTTGTTTTAAAACTTCTAAACAAGCAATTCCTGAAAGAATTGATGCGGGGTTACCTGCCATCGTACCTGCTTGGTAAGCAGGACCTAATGGTGCAACCTTTTCCATAATTTCTTTTTTACCTCCATAGGCGCCGATTGGAAGCCCGCCACCAATAATTTTTCCTAATGCGGTTAAGTCTGGTTGGATTCCTAATAAATCTTGTGCACCACCGTACATAAAACGGAAGGCGGTAATTACCTCGTCGTAAATAACAAGAGCCCCTGCTGCATGAGTTAAATCATTCACTTGTTGTAGGAATCCTTCTACTGGTTCAACAATTCCGAAGTTGCCGACTATCGGTTCAACGAGAACAGCTGCAATTTCATCGCCCCATTTTTCTAAAGCTACCTTAAATGGTTCTATATCATTAAATGGAACAGTAATGACTTCTTGAGCTATTGACTTTGGCACACCCGCTGAATCCGGAGTGCCTAGAGTAGATGGTCCTGATCCTGCAGCAACAAGAACAAGATCGGAGTGTCCATGGTAACAACCAGCAAACTTAATGATTTTATCTCTCCCAGTATAAGCGCGAGCAACACGGATGGTCGTCATAACCGCTTCGGTTCCAGAATTGACAAATCGAACCTTTTCTAAGTTTGGCATGGCTTCTTGAAGCATTTTTGCAAACTTTACCTCATGAGGTGTAGGGGTTCCATATAGTACACCAGATTCAGCGGCTTTTTTTATGGCTTCCGTAATATGAGGGTGTGCATGTCCAGTGATAATGGGACCATAAGCAGCTAAATAATCAATGTATTGGTTGCCGTCAACGTCCCAAAAATATGCACCGTTGGCTCTTTCCATAACCACTGGTGCACCGCCACCGACGGCTTTATAAGAACGGGAGGGGCTATTCACCCCACCAACAATAACCTCTAATGCTTCATTATGTAATCGTTCAGAATTCGTAAATTGCATGTTATTCCTCCTAGTTAAATCGAATGACCTTATTTTAGCATGTTTTTTTCATTTTTCATCTTCGCGAATTTTTCAGATAAGTGTATTTGGTTGAGATGAAGTAGTGGTTTGGGTACACTAAGATTTGTGTTTGATAGATATGGAGGAAACAAGATGAAAAATGCTATTGAAGTAAATGGGTTAAGAAAGGAATTTAAATCGTATTCTTCACGTTCGGGTCTAAAGGGAGCGTTTAGAGACTTATTTTCGAGAAATTATAAAGTGCTTCGTGCCGTTAATGATATTACCTTTACCGTTAAGCAAGGAGAAATGGTTGGTTATATCGGTGAGAACGGTGCTGGTAAATCGACAACAATTAAAATGTTAACTGGTATATTAACACCTACTGCAGGTGATGTGTTAGTGAATGGTATGAATCCTCATAAAGAACGGGAGGCTTTTGTTCAGACAATTGGTGTAGTGTTTGGTCAGCGCTCCCAGCTTTGGTGGGATATTGCCGTTCAAGAGTCCTTTCGTTTATTAAAAAAGGTATATAAAGTTTCCGATGAAGAGTATGACCGTCACATGGGACATGTTATCCGAACACTGGATATTGAACCACTACTAGATAAGCCTGTTCGAAAGTTATCATTAGGCCAACGGATGCGTTGTGAGCTTGCTGCTGCTCTCATTCATAATCCACCATTATTATTCTTGGACGAACCAACCATCGGACTAGATGTACTTGTAAAATTAAAAATTCGTGATTTCTTAAAGGAAATAAATGAGAAATATAATACCACCATCTTGTTAACCACTCATGATTTAACAGATATTGAAGCACTTTGTGACCGTGTCGTTATGCTTGATGAAGGTCATATTATTTACGATGGAGCGTTAAAAGATTTAAAAGAAACATGGGGTGAAGGAAAAGAGGTTCAATTTCAATTTTTAGAGGGTGTTGATCTTGCGGTTTTAGAGAATGTAACACGTGAGCTACCTGTCAAATGGGAGTTAGAGGAAAAAGAACAGCTTTTTACTGCCTATACGACTGATGAAGCGAATGCTGTCTCAGATTTAATTGCCACAGTTATTTCTTCCTTTCAAATAAAAGATGTGAAGATTATGGAGGTTTCAACTGAAGAAATTATCCGTAAGATTTATGAGAAAGGTGAAGTATAGGATGGATAAGTATATTGAGATGATCCGAATAAGATTCTTAATGATGTTAGCGTACCGTACAAATTATTACACAGGTATTTTAATTTATAGTATTAATATCGGCGCCTATTATTTTTTGTGGAAAGCAATTTATGGGGGAAAGGAGACAATTGAGGGCTTGTCGGTTCTCCAGATGACTACTTATGTTGCGGTCGCTTGGATGGCTCGGGCATTTTATTTTAATAATATTGACCGTGAAATGGCTATGGAAATAAAGGAAGGAAAGGTAGCTGTTGAATTAATTAGGCCTTATAATTATTTGACGATGAAGACGATGCAGGGGTTAGGTGAAGGCATCTTCCGTTTATTTTTCTTTTCTGTCCCTGGAATGCTTATCGTTTCGTTGGTTTTTCCCATTCGATTTTCAGCAGATATATACACGTGGGCTCTCTTTTTTGTTTCCATTGTCCTAAGTTTTTTAATAAATACTCAAATCAATTTATTAACAGGAATGACTACTTTTTTCTTATTTAATAATACAGGTCTCATAAGAGCAAAACGGGTTATTATTGATTTGTTTTCTGGACTTTTATTACCGCTCAGTTTTTTTCCTCAGGGAATTCAAGACGTACTTAAGTTTCTCCCTTTTCAAGGAATCAGTTATGTGCCAAGCATGATATTTACAAATGGGTTCTCCTTTAGTGAGACCTTACAGGCAATCATGCTACAAGGTTTGTGGGTGTTAATCTTAATTGTTCCGATACAGGCTCTTTGGATATTAGCCAAGAAAATGCTTGTCATCCAAGGAGGGTAAAAGAATGTTTTATTTACAAATGCTTGCACAATATATTGGTCAATATCTGAAAACTAGACTTCAATATCGTTCAGACCTAGTTGTAGAACTAGTATCAGATTTGCTTTTTCAAGCGGTAAATTTAATTTTCATTATTGTTGTTTTTGGACATACCGATTTTTTAAACGGCTGGAGTCGGGATGAAATTATCTTTATTTATGGATTCTTTCTTGTTCCATTTGCATTATTCTCATCCTTCTTTAATATTTGGGATTTTAATGAGAGATATATTGTAAAAGGAGAGCTCGATAGAATCTTAACTCGACCTATACACAGTCTGTTTCAAATTGTCCTTGAACGTATGGAATTGGAATCTCTATTTGGCGCGATTACAGGTTTTGTGGTTATGGCATATGCTGGTGCTCGACTTGGACTTTCTCTAAATTGGTACGACCCGATTTTGTTTTTAGTTTTTGTAATAGGTGGAGCTCTTGTGTATGCAGGTGTTTTTATTCTTATCGCCTGTATTAGTTTTTGGGCGGATGCTAGAACTTCCATAATGCCAATGATGTACAATATTGGTAATTATGGAAGGTACCCGGTAGATATTTATAACACGGTAATTCGCTTTGTGCTCACATGGATCCTACCTTTTGCATTTGTGGGAGTTTACCCAGCAGCGTTTTTCTTGAGAAGAGAAGAATGGTATGTGTATTCCTTTTTGACCCCTGTTATCGGAGTGGTGTTTTTTGCGATTTCCGTATATGTATGGAATGAGGGAGTTAAAAGATATCGAGGAGCTGGGAACTAAAGACCGTGTACATGCAGTCATAACCTAATTGAGAGGTGCGTATAGTAAAGTGAGGGAGTTCATTTGAAAAGAGGATAAGAATATGATTTTTTTTCTGTCATTACTAATTATTTTCGTTTGTCTTTTTATGAGCTTACGACTGCTATTTGTCCCTAATAAAATAAAAGGGAAACAGGTGTCCTTCGAAAATTTTCTCTTTCTTGCCTTTATTTACGCCACAGTAACCATTGGGTTTGGCTTGTTATATCTATTATTAGAAATACATGGTCACGATGTCTTGCTTGAAACGAACCAAGCAGATAATTCCATTCATTATATAGAGAGATTAGCAACAAGTATTTATTTCAGTGCCATTACACTCTTCTCAGTAGGGTATGGTGATATATCGCCAGTTGGGATCGCGCGGGGGATTGCGGTGTTTCAAGCGCTAATAGGATATACAATTCCCGCTGCCTTTGTAGCAAGAGCAGTCATTGATATGGAAAAGAACTAAATACGCCACCTCCAAAGTTGTATTTTAGTTGTAAGTTAGATAGGCTAACTGTATATAAATATTGGAGGGGTATATATGGAAGTATTAGGAAAAGCAGCTCCGGATGTAGCATTGCCTGCAAGTAATGGAGAGACTGTCCGTCTCTCAGATTTTAAGGGGAAGAATATTGTGTTGTATTTTTACCCAAAGGATATGACGCCTGGCTGTACGACACAAGCTTGTGATTTTCGAGATCAGCATGAAAGTTTTGCTGACTTGAACGCTGTTATTATTGGTGTAAGTACAGATCCAATGAGTAGACATGAAAAATTTATTAATAAATATGATCTTCCATTTCTATTATTAGCAGACGAAGAACAAAAGTTGTCAGAGGCATTTGGTGTGTGGAAGCTCAAAAAAAACTTTGGCAAAGAATACATGGGAATTGAGCGGTCAACCTTTATTCTTGATGAAGAAGGAATCGTTGTGAAGGAATGGAGAAAGGTGTCTGTAAAAGGTCATGTGGAACAGGCATTACAATTCTTAAAAGAAAAAATTACAGCCTAATTTTCTATATAAAGGCTATTGTCCATTCAAATAAACAAGTAGTGAATACATTATATTAGGGCATACCTCCTCAGATACTTTTTAACAGGCTAATCATAGCCTGTTTTTTTATGTGTGTGCTAGTCATTCTTTTGAATAAATTGAAATATCAACTACATACATATAGTAATAAGAGGAATTAACTAAAGAGGTGGGGTATGAAAATCTATACTAGATCAGGTGATAAAGGAAAAACATCGTTGCTTTATGGTGAACGTGTAAAGAAAAGTGATCTAAGAGTGGAAGCGTATGGAACATGTGATGAAGCGAACTCAGCGATTGGTCTTGCCTTAACTCTTTTGGTTCTAGATGATCAAGAAGCAGAGAAGGATATAAAAGTTGCACTTAGTCATGTACAAACGACTCTTTTTTATGTTGGAGCTGAACTTGCTACACCAATAGGAAAGAAAGTGACGAGCGCAGTAACAGAAGAACATGTAAGGGAACTCGAGATGTGTATTGATCGGTGGGATGAGAAGCTAAAAGAATTGAAAAATTTCATCTTGCCAGGGGGGAATGCTTCGGCCGCAGCCCTTCATATGGCACGGACAATTGTAAGGCGGGCAGAAAGGTGTGCAGTAGATATTGAACAAGTAAACCCGATGATAATTGCCTATTTAAATCGCCTATCTGATTTGTTATTTGTCGCAGGAAGATATGTGAATAGTAAGAAAGGTATTAATGATATTCTAGTTAATATAAAAGAATAATTATTTATCATTTACACTGCAGGAATATTGACAAAGTATAACACATATTAGTACACTAATTGTAAATATTATAAAGTAATAATTTTTACTAGGAAAGAGGTGCATGGCGGTGTCGCATCAATTGAAAGAAGCACTTGACACGTTAAAAGAAACTGGAGTCCGTATTACTCCCCAGCGTCATGCGATACTTGAATATTTAATAAACTCCATGTCACACCCGACTGCTGATGATATTTATAAAGCTCTTGAAGGAAAATTCCCTAATATGAGTGTGGCTACAGTTTACAATAATTTACGAGTATTCCGCGAGGTTGGACTTGTAAAAGAACTTACTTACGGTGATGCATCAAGTAGGTTCGATTTTATTACAACCCATCATTATCATGTGATCTGTGAAAAGTGTGGAAAGATCGTTGACTTCCACTATCCGGGTCTTGATGAAGTAGAACAATTAGCATCTCATGTTACAGGATTTAAAGTAAGTCACCATCGAATGGAGATTTACGGAACTTGTCCTGATTGCGCAATTAAAGAAGCTCATTAAGCGAAAAAGAAGGAAAATAAAAAAAGCTGACTTACATGTCAGCTTTTTTGCTGTTTTTACGGTTGTATTTTTCATCAAATTCCTTACCAGTTAAGCTCGGATCAAGTGTAAGCGGTTCGTTGCAATACATACACATATCCACTCGGCCTAACACCTTAGTGGTTTTCTGGCAATTTGGACAAACTACCTGAACGGTCTTCGTAGATAACATTCCGATCCAGAAATACACCACCGTACTCGCAATAATTGATAAAAGCCCAAGAAGCATAAAGAAAGTCATAACTAAGGGAGCATTTCTAAAAAAGATTCCTATATACATAATGATGAATCCAATAAAAATTAAGCTTAGCGCAAAAGTACGGATTTTGTTAATTTTGCTAGAGTATTTACCCATTTTTATTCCCTCCTAAAAGCTAAATATATCATACCATTATTGATGAGATAAATATATAATAAGGAGGTCTGTGTCGAAATTTGACTTTTTTTTTTGAAGGAGTTTTATGTTCGACGTCGAAATTATAGCCTATCAAGAATTGGGAGGAATTCCTATGGAAGACTTTCTCCGTCCTTTATATCAGGAACGGGCAAGCCAAGCGAACACACTTGGTGTCTTATTTATAGAAAAGAAACAAAAATCTATTCCTACTACAGATACGTTTGATGCTGTTTTACTTATTGTTGTTAAGGAAGCGGAACAAGCTGTTTTTATTAAACATTACACCTATGAATATAAAAAAGCTGCTTTACATGTTGTAACAGAAGAACAAATTAACCAGTGGATTCTTCTTGGTACCAATCGTAAAATCTTTGATTGGTTTTACAATGGGAAAATTCAATTCGATCGTAATGAGTACCTTTATAATTTGAAAAAGGAGCTTATGGAATTTCCTTTCTATGGTAGAAAGGTAAAGATGGGACTCGAGTTTGCAAGATTAATTCGCCGCTATATGGATGGAAAGGCCTTCTTTGAAAATAAGCATCATTTAGATGCATATAATCATGTGGTACACTCTCTTCATCATTTAGCAAGACTTGCTGTAATAGAAAATGGCTTTCATCCTGAAGTGACTGTATGGCATCAGGTAAAACAAATTGAACCTGAAATTTTCAAATTGTATTCAGAGCTTGTAACGAGTGAAGAATCAATTGAGAAAAGGCTCGAACTATTATTTTTAGCAAGTGAGTTCCTTATTCATTCAAGAACGAAAGTAGGCATTATGCATCTTCAAGAAGTCTTAGCACAAAAGGACATTTGGGCGTTCCAAGAAATCTTGAGTCATGATGAGCTGAAGGAATACTCGGTAGACTTAAGTATGTTATTAGAGTACTTAATAGAAAAAGGATATATTGAGGTTGTTAATCAGGAAACAAAGGGGCAAGGTGTTTTTCATAGATATTATAAAGTAGCTGAAAAATTATCGTAAAAAAACATGATTTTTCTGTTGACCTGAGGTTGGATTCTTGTTATATTAATATCCGTCGCTACGAAATGTCGCTAAAATCAATTTGTAGCTGACGGAAATGTTTTTGAAAAACAGTGTTGACACGATATAAACGCTGTGATATATTAATAAAGTCGCCTCTGAACGAGACGATAATAATTGTTCTTTGAAAACTAAACAAATCATACGTCAACAAAAATGATTAGTGTTGAAAAATACACTAGCCAACGTTTTAACTTTAAGAGCTAATCTTACTCTTTATTGGAGAGTTTGATCCTGGCTCAGGACGAACGCTGGCGGCGTGCCTAATACATGCAAGTCGAGCGGACTTGGAGGAAGCTTGCTTCCTCCTTGTTAGCGGCGGACGGGTGAGTAACACGTGGGCAACCTGCCTATGAGACTGGGATAACTCCGGGAAACCGGGGCTAATACCGGATAATTCTTTTCTACACATGTAGAAAAGCTGAAAGATGGTTTCGGCTATCACTCATAGATGGGCCCGCGGCGCATTAGCTAGTTGGTGAGGTAACGGCTCACCAAGGCGACGATGCGTAGCCGACCTGAGAGGGTGATCGGCCACACTGGGACTGAGACACGGCCCAGACTCCTACGGGAGGCAGCAGTAGGGAATCTTCCGCAATGGACGAAAGTCTGACGGAGCAACGCCGCGTGAGTGATGAAGGTTTTCGGATCGTAAAACTCTGTTGTTAGGGAAGAACAAGTACCGGAGTAACTGCCGGTACCTTGACGGTACCTAACCAGAAAGCCACGGCTAACTACGTGCCAGCAGCCGCGGTAATACGTAGGTGGCAAGCGTTGTCCGGAATTATTGGGCGTAAAGCGCGCGCAGGTGGTCTCTTAAGTCTGATGTGAAAGCCCCCGGCTCAACCGGGGAGGGTCATTGGAAACTGGGAGACTTGAGTGCAGGAGAGAAGAGTGGAATTCCACGTGTAGCGGTGAAATGCGTAGAGATGTGGAGGAACACCAGTGGCGAAGGCGACTCTTTGGCCTGTAACTGACACTGAGGCGCGAAAGCGTGGGGAGCAAACAGGATTAGATACCCTGGTAGTCCACGCCGTAAACGATGAGTGCTAAGTGTTAGAGGGTTTCCGCCCTTTAGTGCTGCAGCAAACGCATTAAGCACTCCGCCTGGGGAGTACGGCCGCAAGGCTGAAACTCAAAGGAATTGACGGGGGCCCGCACAAGCGGTGGAGCATGTGGTTTAATTCGAAGCAACGCGAAGAACCTTACCAGGTCTTGACATCCTTTTGCCTTCCCTAGAGATAGGGCGTTCCCCTTCGGGGGACAAAAGTGACAGGTGGTGCATGGTTGTCGTCAGCTCGTGTCGTGAGATGTTGGGTTAAGTCCCGCAACGAGCGCAACCCTTGATCTTAGTTGCCAGCATTCAGTTGGGCACTCTAAGGTGACTGCCGGTGACAAACCGGAGGAAGGTGGGGATGACGTCAAATCATCATGCCCCTTATGACCTGGGCTACACACGTGCTACAATGGGTGGTACAAAGGGCAGCAAAGCGGCGACGCCAGAGCCAATCCCATAAAACCACTCTCAGTTCGGATTGTAGGCTGCAACTCGCCTACATGAAGCTGGAATCGCTAGTAATCGCGGATCAGCATGCCGCGGTGAATACGTTCCCGGGCCTTGTACACACCGCCCGTCACACCACGAGAGTTTGTAACACCCGAAGTCGGTGGGGTAACCGTAAGGAGCCAGCCGCCTAAGGTGGGACAGATGATTGGGGTGAAGTCGTAACAAGGTAGCCGTATCGGAAGGTGCG
The DNA here is from genome assembly GCF_038002965.1 of Robertmurraya sp. FSL R5-0851. NCBI lineage: Bacteria > Bacillati > Bacillota > Bacilli > Caryophanales > Bacillaceae > Robertmurraya > Robertmurraya sp. FSL R5-0851. The sequence goes on from NZ_JBBOOE010000001.1 coordinate 1,029,835, forward strand.
GCTGGATCACCTCCTTTCTAAGGAAAATTGAGGCTTATGACCTTCGGTCAAAGCTAACAACCGTTGATGATATGATTTGTTTAGTTTTGAGAGAGCAATCTCTCTATGATAATCGTTCTTTGAAAACTAGATAATGATAAATGAAGAAAACCAAGAAATACCGAGT